>DASUOZ010000082.1:0-2895 GCA_036276375.1 Pyrinomonadaceae bacterium
GGCGGCAAATAACGCATTGAGAGGTTCGTTGCGCCCACATCGTACGTCGCGATCCACGGCGCAAACAGCGCCACGATCACGAGCACGACAACAATTACCAGCCCTATGATTGTTAACCGATTCATAATTACCAAGCCATCCACAGATTACACAGAACACTCTGTGAAATCTGTTGACGGCTTTATTAAGACACTCTAATGCGCGGATCCAGCCAGCGATAGACCATGTCTGTGAGCAGGTTGGCGATGATGTAAGTCATACTGATGACCAGCACGCAGCCCTGCACGACGCGGTAATCGCGTTTGCCGATTCCGTCTTCCACGAGCAGCAGGCCGAGACCGGGCCAGCCGAAGATCTTTTCGGTGATGATGGCGCCTGCGAGCAGCACGCCGAGTTGTAACCCGAGGATTGTGACGACGGGAATGAGCCCGTTCTTCAGAACGTGTTTGTAAATTACCGTGCGCTCGCTCAAGCCCTTCGCACGCGCAGTGCGCACGTAGTCTTCGCCGAGCTCTTCGATCACCGACGAGCGCACCATGCGCGTCAGGATTGCTGACAGTGCGGCGCCGAGGGTGACGGCCGGGAGAATGATGTCGGTCCACTCGAAACGGCCCGAGGGCGCGAGCCAGCGCAGTTTGACGGCGAAGATGTAGACCAGCATCGGCCCGATCACGAAACTCGGCAGACTAATGCCGAGCAGGGCGACGACGGAAGCGGTGTTGTCGATGATGGTGCCGCGGTTGGTGCCGGCGATCACCCCGAGTGGTATGGCGATCACGATCGCGACGAGCATGGCGAAGATGGCGAGCTCGATTGTTGCGGGGTAACGTTCGAGTATCAGCTCGCTCACGGGACGGTCGTTACGAAACGACAGGCCCATGTCGCCTTGCAGGAGTGCGCGCCAGTAGTCGACGTAGCGGTTATCTGCGCCGTGCCAGACGAAGTGGCGCTCGCCGTGGGTGTCTTCCGGGAAGGAAAAGAAAAACGGTGGACGATCGAGTCCGTGTCTTTCGCGAAACTGTGCGAATTGTTCGGGAGTGGCTTGCTCGCCGAGTACGGCGACAGCGGGATCGCCGGGGACGAGCTCGATGAGAAGTGTTACGAGCGAGACGACGGTCCAAACAACGAGCAGCAGAATAAGAATGCGTCTCAGGATCCCGAAGACCCGGTAACGAAGGTTCGTGCGCACTGCGCCGCATCATGCCACAAAAAAGCACAAAAGGCACAAAAGAAACTCAGGCAAATGCCTGGGTCTTTCTTGTGCCTCTTTTTGCGTCCTCTTGTGCTTCTTTGTGATTCAAAAACGTAGCCCGAGGTACGATCCGAATACTCGCACAGCCCCGACAACCGCGCGCTTACCAAACCGCACCCCGTGACTACGTATCTGGTTGCAAAGTTTAGAACGCTGCAACCAATCCTCATAATCATTCCGGCCTTTGACCCATGTGCAAGGCCGCGATGCCGCCCGTTAGGTTTTCAAAGTGAACCTGCTCAAAACCTGCCCGCTGCATCAGGAGCGAGAGTTGTTTCTGGTCCGGAAACTTCTGCACCGAAGCTGGAAGATAGCTGTACGCCATTCGCGAACCACTGACGAGCCCACCCATCAGCGGCAACACTCGCGTAAAGTACAGACCAAACAACGGCCGCATCATCGCATTTGCCGGTCTTGAAAACTCGAGCACTGCCACCCAGCCGCCCGGTTTCAAAACCCTTCGGAGTTCTGCCAAACCACCTTCGACAGTCGCGAGATTGCGCAAGCCGAACGCGATCGTCACCACCTCAAACGAACCATCGCGAAACGGCAGATCCAGCGCATCGCCCTCTATCAAAGGGATCCGATCCGAAGTCTTGCCCGCGGCAATCTCCAGCATCGGCCGACAGAAGTCAGTACCGACAACTCTTGCTCCTGTATTTTCAAACAGCGTCAACGACAAATCGCCCGTGCCACATGCCACATCGAGAATCCGCGAGTTGCTCGACGTAAGTTTCTCGCGCACTCTCCTGGCAACGATCCGGCGCCATCGCTTATCGACGTTACCGGAGAGCAAGTGGTTCAAAAGATCATACCGCTTCGCGATCCCTGCAAACATTTCGCGAACGCGGCCCGCATGCTCATTTGCGGCGTTCGTTTTGTCAGGCACAGTTAAACCAAATCTCGTTTGCATTTGGTTGCAAGACGCTTGCGAACACTTTGCGATTACCTGGGATTAAGGTTGCCGGTCGGTTTTGCTGGAGTTTTGGGTGCTGCCACTGGATCTGTGACTTCACCGAGCACTTCATACTGCACGCGTCCCTGTAATGCAGTCTTCAGTGGTGCGGCCTCGCCGACAAGGACAGAGGCCACCGGCGCGTTTTTGAAAAGCCGCGTGGCGACACGCTGAACGTCCGCGGCTGTCACTGCTCTCAGCAGCGCCGGCTGATCCTGCAACTCCTTCAATCGATAGGTATCGAGGTCGAGCCACGGATCCGGCACCGCTTCGGGTTTCGTCGCGACTACGATTGCTTCATTGACTACTTCGGCTTTGGCCCGATCCAACTCCGCGGCAGTCGGCGGAGTGTTCACCAGTGATTCAAGCACCTTCTTCGCATTCGCGAGAGCATCCGCGGTCTTGTCAGTGCCGACCGCGGCGCCCATCACAAACGGACCGGCCAGAACGTAACCATCGGTGCGCGCGAACACAGGCTGGTTAGCGAGCTCCGCGGCCAGCGCCTGCCAGCGATGTTGTGCGAGACGCGCGACGACTGTCGCGGCGGCAAAGTCAGCGTCGGAGCGAGCGAGACCACGAACAGCTAAACGGACCTCGGCGGTTGGTCCAGGAACGTTGACGATGAGCGTGCGTGGATCGGCAGCTTTCGGCTGTGTGAAAGTCTGCGGCACCAGCGTCTCGCTTTTGC
>DASUOZ010000083.1:0-5938 GCA_036276375.1 Pyrinomonadaceae bacterium
GGAAAGCATTGTTCGTCAGATTTATCCCGATGCCGACTACGACGGCGCGTCCAGTGGGTGTTTCGATTGCTTCGGCGAGAATGCCGCAGATCTTTCGTTCGTTGGCGAGCAGATCGTTGGGCCACTTGATGTCTGTTTGCACTCCGCCGCCTTCGAGTAGCGCATCGCCCGTGGCGAGCGCGGCGACGAAAGTAATGAGCGGCCAGCGATCCGGAGCGATGCGCGGTCGCAAGAGAATACTGAAGTACAAACCGGCGCCTTTCGGCGACGACCACGCCCGCTGCAAACGACCGCGCCCCGCGGTCTGTTCGTCGGCAACGACGCTCAGGCCCTCTTCCGCGCCCTCCACAGCCAGCCGCGCAACCTCGCTGTTGGTGGAGGTCACTGATTCATACCGAAGACCGCGCGGTTTCATAAGCGAGAGATTGTAGCCACAAAGAGGCACAAAAGACACAAGACAAACTGCTGTTCCACAGCGCAAGCTTTAAGCTTCCGGTCGTAGAACCAGGAACACTTTTTTGTGTCTTTTGTGCCTCTTGTGGCAAGCTAGGGCAAACCCCGTGATCGACTGGTTCCCCATCAGGCTTTCCTTTGCTGTGGCCACCGCCGCGACGCTGATTGCGCTCGTCGCCGGCTCGGGTCTCGCATGGCTACTCGCACGCAAACGGTTCCCCGGGCGCAATCTCATCGACGCACTCGTCACGCTGCCGCTCGTCTTGCCGCCGACGGTGCTCGGTTATTACCTGCTGGTCCTGCTCGGCTCTCGTTCCGCACTCGGCGCTTTTCTCGATCGCACGTTCGGCATTCGTCTGACGTTCACCGTGACCGCCGCGATCATCGCCGCCACGATTCACGCGCTGCCGCTCGTAACCAAAAGTCTGCGCGCGGCCTTCGAGTCAGTAAACACCGATCTGGAAGCGGCCGCACGCACGCTCGGTCTCAACAACCGGCGCATCTTTTTTCGGGTTACGTTGCCGTTGGCGGCGAAAGGTGTACTGGCGGCGACGGCGCTCGCGTTTGCGCGCGCGCTCGGCGATTTCGGCGTGACGATAATGATCGCCGGAAACATTCCCGGCAAAACACAAACGGCTTCAGTAGCGATCTACGATGCGGTCCAGGCAGGACGTGACAACGACGCACTGACGCTGGCCGTCGTCGTGTCAGTGATCGCCGCGTTGATGTTGTACGTCATCAACCGTTTCGGTGGTAAGACGTTCAGCTAATAAAGCCTTTGAACTTCGATTCGCTCGACGAGTAACCGGGAAACACGGATTTCAGATCGGCCGTGCCGAGGTGTCGCGCCGCGGCTTCGCCGAACACGTCGCGAAAGTCAGTCGTCAACGCGAGGTCGCGTCCTTCGTAAAGCTGATCGCTCTTAAGCCCCGGCCACTTGCCGTAAACCTGACCGCCTCGCACGCTGTTGCCCAACACCATCATCGCATTCGCGTGCCCGTGGTCCGTGCCGCGATTGCCGTTCTCTCGCACAGTGCGACCAAACTCCGACATCGTCAACACAACGACGTTATCCATGCGCTGGCCCAGGTCCTGATAGAGCGCCGCAATCGCCGAGCTGAACTGCTGCAACAAATTGGCGAGCTGCCCGCGCGTGTTGCCCTGGTTGACGTGCGTATCCCAACCGCCGGCGTCAGTGAAAGCGATCTCCAAACCAACCCCCGCTTTGATCAACTGCGCGATCTGAAGCAACGAGTTGCCGAGTGGACCTTGCGGATACTGCGCGCCGTTCTCCGGTTTGTACTGCGCGGGGTTCACTTGCTTGAGATAGTTGATCGCGGCAAACGTCTCGCGTCCGGTGTCCGCGAGCAACTCGTTTTTCTCGCGCGAGTAGATGGCTTCGAAACCACCCTGCACGCTCGCGGACGATCTGCCGGCGCGAATCGCGAAGTTTGACAGGTTCGACATGGCCACCACCGGCGCTCTGCCCTGCAAGGCGCGCGGCATCTGCTGCGTCAGCGAGATCGCGCGGAACGGCGAAGGCTCATTGTCTTTCCTGCTTTGCAAGTAACGATTTAACCAGCCGTCGCTCGTTGACTTCACGCCGGGCGTGGCGGATTCCATGTAGTCCTGCGCGTCAAAGTGCGAACGGGTGTTGTCGGGAGAGCCCGAGGCGTGAACAATCGCGAGTCGCTTCGAATCCCACAGTGGTTTCAGCGAGCTCATAGACGGATGCAGGCCGAAGAAACCATCGAGATCGATGACTGTTTCCTGGCTGCTGCCGTTTGGTTTGGGAATCGCAATCGAAGGGCGCGAGTCGTAGTAAGCCGATTCGCCGTAGGGCACGATCATGTTCAGCCCGTCAACCGCGCCACGCTGAAAAATGGCGATCAGAGTTTTGCGTTTGCCGCCGCCAGTGCGCTCATTCGCCAACAGCGCGCGCTGCAGAAACCCCGGCGCGGAAAGCGACATGCCCACGCTCGCCAACGCAATACTGCCCGACTTAATAAAGAACCTGCGATTCATCACGTCACCTTACTGTCTCTGAAACTCCGGCGTGCCGAGAATCAAGCCGACGACCTTCGGCGCTGTGTCGGCGTTTGTCTCGTCGATCTGCTTCATCAGCGTTTCTCGCGTGGCGGCGGAGATGTCGCCGGCGACGATCAACTTCAACGAATCGTCGATCAGTTTCGACTTCTCTTCCCGGTTAAGCTTTGCGAGATCGACGCGGGTGCCTTGCACGCGATTGCCCGCCAGGGCCAGCCCGAAGTTCATTCGTTCGAGTAGTCCGCCGGTATTTACCCAACTCTCCGCCGCGTCCGAATAACCGTTCGGCGTTTGAAAACCGTAAAGCGGTTCTCCCATGCGCGCGATCCACTGGTGCGTGCCTGGTCCGCCGTTGGTGTCGGCGCCGAGAGTTCTGATCGCGCTGACCACGAGCTCAAACGGCCGTTTGATCTTGGCGCGGTAAGCTTCAGGCGAGTTGAATTCGTTTGCGAAGAAGATGGCTTTGAGCGTTTCGCGAATATCGCCGTCGCTTTTTGTGAACGCAGCCGCGGTTCGATCAATTAGGGCGGGAGGCGGTGTGTCGGCGACGAAGTGACTCACGAGCTTCGTGGCGATGAACTTCGCGGTGGACGGGTGATGCGCGAGAATATCCAGCACCGTCAAACCGTCCTTGAATCCGCCGCCGGCGGAAATCTTGTGGCCCAGCACTATCTTCTCGCCGTCGTCGTGGACGCGCGCGTTGAAGAAAAACGTTCCCGCAGTGCGGCGTGCATACTCGCCCGCCATCGCATTGGCGGCGACGCCGCCTCCGCGCGGCTGAAAGATGGTCCAGCCGGTGAAGCAACGCGCAATTTCCTGCACGTCTTTCTGCGTGTAACCACCGTCAACACCGAGAGTGTGCAGTTCCATCAACTCGCGCGCGTAGTTTTCGTTGATTCCCCGGCGAGGTCTTTGCGCTTGCAGGTTCTGCCGCCGCATGGCGCGGCCGCGATTCGCATCCGGACTGACGCTCTGAAAGTTGTCGAGATAGAAGAGCATCGCGGGACTCTGCGCGGTGGCGAGCAACAGTTCGGAAAACTTGCCCATCGCGTTGGGTCGAATCGTGTCGCGATCGTAGGCAGGCAACAGCCAGCGGTCGGCGCCCTTGCCGGCGAAGACGTTGAAGTGGTTGGTCCAGAAATCGACCATCACTTCCTGAAGCTGTCGTTCGCTGTAGACCGCGCGCAGGATTCGCGAAGCCTGGAGCTCCGCCATGATCCGTTGCGGCCGTTGGAGCCCGTTTTGAAGGTAATAATCCTGAAGGACCTTGCGAGATTTTTCGTCCTGTGGGTTTGGAGGATTTTTTAAATCCCCCTCCAACATGCCTTGCGCTTGAAGCCGCCGCAGCAACTGCCCTGGCTGTGGGTATTTTTCGTAAAGCTGAGCCGTCGTCAGCTCCAGCACAACCAGATCCTTGATCTTGTTCTCGGCTACAGTGTCCGTGATTTTTTCGGGATTCAGTTGCTGGTTGATGTAATTCTCGAGGCCGATCGACTTCACGCGTTCGACGTCGCCGGGACGGGCACCGAATCCGAGCCGGTTCAGCACGTGAATGATTCGTTGTTCGTCGCTGAGGCGGCCCTTTTTCGCGGTTTTCGGCGGGTCAGCGAACGCGACCAGCGTTTGCGTCGCGAGCATCGCCGCGATCAGCAACGAGGCTATCACGCTCTTTTTTGAGAAATTCATGTCCACTTAGACGCCGCATAGCGCCGGTTAGTCGAGAAAAGAAGGTCACGGACTGCTGCTGGAGGTCGTGCTCCGGTTAGCCGGCGGCGTCCGCGCGACCGGCCTCGGAAATGTCACGGGACTGCGATTGCCCTCTTTATCGACTGTCCGCACACCAAAAAAGTAGTTGTCTTTCGACATGCCTTTCAGGGTATAGCTCGTGACGTTTCCCACGGAACGCACGCCACCCCACTCAGCCGCCCACGTCTGGCGCCAGACGATTTCGTAACCTTGAAGATCGGGTTCCTTGTTCGCCTCCCAGCGCAACTCGGTGTCGTCAGATAAACGCGAGACGATCGTCACGCCCTTCGGCCGCGACGGCGCCAACGCCAGTCTCGCCAGCGCTGCCGCATTCACGCGCGCGACATTAGCCACGTAAGCAAAATCCACAAACTGCGGCAGGTCACCGTACTGCACGCCGTTCTCCACGCGCACGTTTTGATGTTGATGACGGAAGTCTTCGTTCACTTCCGTGAAACGCACGGCCGGATAACCACGCTCGAGAAACGGAATGTGATCTCCGCCACGCCCGTAACGATCGCGACGGTAGACCAGCATCACATTCATCTGCGGCACGAACGATTCGGTTGTCTCTTTGATGAACCGCGCGAGTTGCCGCGAAGCGGAATCGTTCTCGCCGCCAACGCTGCGACGCGTGTTGGCTTCAGCAGGAGTTTCGTTGCTCGGCACGCCTTCGGAGAACACACGCACCGTATTGCGATTGCGAAGACCGTTGCCGCCCAGCGTGTTGCCGATGATGTCGTTGGTCAACATCCCGTCGATGTTCCAGTTTTTTTGTTTCGCTTGCTCGGCGAAGTACGTCGAACCGAGCAGGCTTTGCTCTTCGCCGGCAACGGCCATGAACACGATGGTCGCGTCAAACTGAAACTTCGCCATCACTCGCGCCATCTCGAGCACAGCGGCGGTGCCCGATGCGTCGTCGTTTGCGCCGGGCGCGTCGCACTTCGCGTCCGTCGGACTGTTACACATCGAATCGTAGTGACCACTGACGACATACATGCGGTCGGTCGCTTCGGGTTGCGATCCTTTCAACGTGGCGACGACGTTCGTGATGATGGTTGGTTGCGGCACCCGTTGGGCTTTTGGCTGTTCGTAACTCTGCTTCTCGACGGTCATGCGGCCGCCCGAAGTTTCCGCAATTTTCACAAACTCCGCGTAGAGCCAATCGCGGGCGGCGCCGATGCCGCGTTTGGGATCGTTCTGTTCGGATAGCGTGTTGCGCGTGCCGAAGGCGACGAGTTGGCGAATGCTGCGTTCGATGTTGCGCGCGTCGATCTGGCGCACGATGCTGTTGACGGCGACACTACGGATTTCACGTTGTTGCGTTCTCCTCGCGGGGGAACGCGGTGGGTTGGCTTGTGCAAAGGCGGCGCTTGGCGCGGCGGCCGCTAAACTAAAGACCACTACACTCAAAACTGCGCGGTTCAGTCTTGTTCCAGGGTTCATTGGCTCGATTTTTCTCCTACCGAATTCGATAGGCGCGGCCCTTCCAGACAACGATGACCTCGCCGTCGAGTTGTTCGGCGATCTTTTTGATTTCGGGCTCATCGGCAACGAGGGCTCTGAACTGTTCGGAGCCGCGAGCCACGTTCACGGTTGCGGTAGACGAATCATACGCTGTGTCGGTCCAAATGCCACGTTCTTTTCGGAAGCGACGGCCCGCGACGGTGCGCGTGGCGGCGTCGTCCTTCTC
>DASUOZ010000084.1:0-2402 GCA_036276375.1 Pyrinomonadaceae bacterium
CCCCGAAACTTGCGGAAAACCTCCGGGTTCAGCATCTTCCGCGCTTCGACTGACGCCGTGTTCGAGTGCCGCCCGCAGCGTGGCGCCGGTTATTTCTATCTTAACTATCTTGTTTTTGAAAGGGAGCATCGACAACACGTCCCTCACGGTCAATTGTCCGCGCGGCATCAGTTCGTCGGCGCGAATCGAGCCGCCGTTCAGCAGGGCCACGTCAGCGGCGGTCGCTTTGCGAAATGCGTCGGTGATGAAATTGCCGACGTTGGTTTCCTTCGTGCGGCCCTCGGCACTGCGCGCGTCGAGCGGAACCGTGGTGCGTCCGACCGGCTTCGACAGTTGGGCCAGCAGACTGGCATACTTTTTCTTGATGGCACTGAACTCCGGCGCCTCGGGGATGTCTTTTGTTACTTTGACGACTTCCCAATCGATACTGTCGAGCTCACCCGTCGTCCTTGAAATGTTGAGAACGATGCGGCCCATTTCGCGTGCATCAGCCGTCATTTTGAAGATTGGTGCGGAACCCGCGTGCGACTCGAGGAGGCTGTGTTCGTGGCCGCCAATAATGAGATCGACGTCGGCACAACGCGCGACTTCCTTGTCTTCGCGCATCGAAAGGTGAGTCAACGCGACGATCACTTTTACGCCGCGGTCGCGAAGTTCAGAAACCATCTGCTTTGCCGTGTCGCACGAGTTACGAAACTCGACATTCGGTCCCGGTCGTGAGGTGGTTTTTGTTTCCGGAAGGACTAACCCGAAGATCCCAATCTTCACGCCGCCAAACTCGCGTATGACGAATGGCTCGGCGCCGCCGAACGGTTTGCCCGTTGTCGTGTCGATCACGTTGGCGGCGATCCAGCCGAATTTCGACTCCTGCATTCGCTGTTTCAGCACGTCTGGTCCGAAGTCGAATTCGTGGTTGCCGAAGGTTGCGTAATCGAGACCGATCGTGTTCCACGCTTCGATCATCTGCGCGCCTTTGTAAGTAATCGACTCGACGGACGGTGAGATGGTATCGCCGGCGAGTAAAAGAAGCGTGTTTGGGTTTTCGTTCTGGAATTTCTGTTTGAGCGTGAGAAGTCGCCCTAGGCCGCCGGTCGTGTTCTGGTCTACGGGCATGAATTGGTAGACGTCGTTTACCTGAAGCAGCGTGACGCGAACGTTGCAGTCGGTTTGTTGGGGCGCGGCGGTCGTTAAGAAGACGCCGGCGAGCAGCACGAGGGCCATCGCCAAACGCCGCGTCGAACGCAATCGCGAGAGGAACTCAAGAGTCATAGTTTCCTTTTGGGATCTTAGTAGCGTTTTGAGTTCAACCTTTAGGTTGTTCTTAAGACTGCAAGCTAAAGCTTGAACTCAAAACAGGAACTCAAAGCAAGTACGCAAAGCTTACTTAGTTATTCTGAAACGTGAGGACGTGAATTATACTCGGGTACTTCGATGCCGGATAGGGAAACATTCTTCATCACCGGGTTCCCCGGATTTATCGCGGACCGTTTACTTGAGCGTTTGGTACGCAAGGAGTGTCGCTTCATCCTGCTCGTGCAGCCTGCGTGGCTGGACCGTGCACGCCGCGAGATCGACCGGATTGCGAGTCTTGCCGGCCGGTCGGCCGACGACTTTTCGATCGCTGAAGGTGACATCACTCAGCCGCAGCTCGGACTAACTCCCACAGCACTCGAGCTGGCCAAACGCGAAACCACTCGCATTTTTCATCTCGCTGCGCTGTACGATCTTGCCGTCAAACGCGAACCTGCGATGCTCGTCAACGTTGCCGGGACGCGCAACGTGGTCGAGTTTGCGCGTTCGCTTCCCGCGCTACGACACTTTCACCACGTTTCCACGTGTTATGTCGCAGGCAGACGCGAAGGCGCGATTCTGGAAACCGAGCTGCGTCACGAGGCGGGCTATCGAAATCACTACGAGGAGTCGAAGTATCTCGCTGAGCTCGAAGTCGAATCGGTCAAGAACGACCTTCCGGTGACGATTCATCGTCCGTCCGTCGTGTGCGGTGATTCGCGGACGGGCGAAACGGTCAAATACGACGGTGTTTATTACCTGATTCTCTACCTCCTGAGGTGGCCTTCGCTTTCGTCGGTAAACATCGGTAACCAGCGCGTCAGTCTCAACCTGGTGCCGGTGGATTTCGTCGTCGACGCGATGGCGGCGTTAGCGTTCGATCAAAACGCGATCGGAAAGACCGTGCAACTCTCCGACCCCACGCCGCTCACGACGAGCGAGCTTTTCAACACCATCGCGCAATCGCTCAACGGGAAACGGTCACGTATAACCGCTCCAGCGTCCTGGGTACGGTTCTTCCTCATGCTGCCACCGTCACCCAAAATCACCGGCCTGCCCCATCACGCCGTGCCTTACTTCTTCGTCAGGCAACTCTACGACTCCAGCCAGGC
>DASUOZ010000085.1:0-2254 GCA_036276375.1 Pyrinomonadaceae bacterium
GGAGGTCGTTTCCTTCCCGCTGAGTCAGCCGTGTCGATGCCCACCGTTGCGGCGGCGCCGATGTCGTACAAAGACGCTCGACTGATCCTGGAAAAGATGACCGGACCTGCTGTTCCGACTGAATGGCAGGGCGGACTGCCGTTTACTTATCGTCTTGGTCCAACATCAGACAAGCTCCATCTCGTAATCCAGAATGACAAGAAAGTTCGCTCGATCTGGAACGTCGTAGGTCGCCTGCGGGGCGCGGAACGACCGAACGAGTGGGTGATTCTCGGGAACCATCGCGATGCCTGGGTCTTCGGAGGTGTTGATCCGAGCAGCGGCAGCGCGACTCTGATGGAAACGGCGCGGGCGTTTGGCGAACTCAAGCGAAACGGCTGGAAGCCGCGACGCACACTGGTTTTTGCGTCGTGGGATGCGGAGGAATTTACGCTGACTGGAAGCACTGAATGGGGCGAGTTGGAAGCCGAACGACTCCAGTCAGGAGCGCTTGCCTATCTCAACGTTGACAGCTCGGCTTCGGGTAGCTCCTTCACCGCCGCGGCAGTACCGGCGCTGGCTGACTTCCTTCGTGACGTCGCACGAGATGTTCCTGATCCCAGCGGCGGATCTGTTCATGACGCGTGGCTGCGCCAAACCAGAGAAGACGCCAAAGACGCGAGGCAGCCTATGGTGACAACGCGGCTCGGATCTGGTTCAGATTACACAGTCTTTCTTAACTTTCTCGGTTTACCGGTTGCCGATCTCACTTTTGATGGTCCATACGGCGTCTATCATTCGACCTACGATAGCTTCACCTGGGTCGATCGTGTTGGTGATCCCGGCTACTACTATCACGCCGCTATGGGAAGATATTGGGCCGTCGCCGCCCTGCGACTCTCGGAATGCGACTATGTGCCGTTGGACTACGCCGCTTATGCGCGAGAAGTGCAAAGCTATCTCGATGAAACTGAACAGCTCGCGCGGCGGCTAAAAGTCGATGTTGATTTCGGGCAGGTTCGTGACGCGGCTAAGCTCTGGGAGAAAAACGGTCGTACAGCGCTCGACGTTGCGCGCAAAGCTGTCGCAACAGGCGATATGGCTCGCGTTGAGCGCGTACACAGGGGATTAATGAAGGTTGAGCGTGCTCTTCTCGATCCGGAAGGTCTCGTTGGTCGTCCGTGGTTCAAGCATTTGATCTACGCGCCTCGACCTACTTATAAACCGTTGGTCCTCCCGGCGCTGACGGAGGCGATCGAGGCCCGCGATCCGGCGCGCGCGAAATTAGAAGTTGAACGGCTCATTCGTGCTCTCAAGCGCGCGGCGTCCGCACTCGAACCAGGTGTTTAGTTCAACTCCATTATCACTTCATAAAGAAATTGAAGCGCGAACCCCAGATTTTCTACTGAGACACGCTCATCGTCGCCGTGCGAGCGGGCGAGTTCTCCGTCGTCCAACTTGAAAGGCTCAAAGCCGTAAGCAGTGATGCCGGCGCTGCGAAACTTGGCGCTGTCCGTCGAGCTTGTCAGCATCGTCGGGATCACCGGCACACCCGGATCACGTCGTGCGGCAACTTTGCGAATAGCCTGCATCAGCGCTGTATCAGCGCTCGAGCCCGTAGGCGTTGAACCTTCAAGGATCTCGATTTCCAACTTCGGATCGTTGAGCACTCGGCGCAACGCCGCGACGAAACCGGCAGGTGTTTCGCCCGGCAGAAGGCGCGCATCAATTTGGGCCCAGGCCACTCCGGGAATAACGTTGACTTTATCGCTACCTTGCAGACCGGTGATGGTAAAGGTGTTTCTTACCTCCGCGTTGAGAGTGCTGTCTGTTAGTAATTTCTTACGAAGGGCGGGATTATTAAGGGATTTCTCCAGGTCAGCGTACGCATTTTTCAGAACGGGATCAGTTTGCTGTTGAGTTCGCATCCGGTAGCTTTCCACGACCGCTGGGGAAACTTGAATCGGAGTTTCCCATCGTCGGAGTCGTTCGAGTGCGGCAAGCAAACGCTCAACGGAGGAATTCGGCAGTGGGATTGAGCCATGCCCGGCGGGACCTTTGGCCGTGACTCGAAGCCAGAGCGCAGCTTTTTCCATCACGTCAACGCCGTATTGCACGACTTTTCCATCCTTTACATAAATCACATCGCCCTCGTTCAGGAGAAACTCGGCGCCGCGGATTAACTCGGGATACTTTTCTATGATGGAACTCGCTCCCGTACCGCCTGCTTCTTCATCCGCCACAGCCAGCAGGATCAGATCGCGTTTCAGCGGAA
>DASUOZ010000086.1:0-3290 GCA_036276375.1 Pyrinomonadaceae bacterium
ACGATAGCGTGCTTCACTCTCGCGAATGGCTTTGCCGATGCGATGACGTTCGACCAGCCGCGCCACTTTCACCAGCAACTCTTCGTTGCGGAAGGGAAGATCGAGATAATCGTCGGCGCCGGCGTAGAGACCTTCCATCCCGGCGTCGTTTGACTTGCGGATACCGCTGATCAGAAGCACGGGAACGTACGCCGTGCGCGGATCTTCCTTCAACCGGCGGCAAAGCTCGAGACCGCCCAGGACCGGCATTACGACGTCGCTCACCACGACGTCCGGAACGAACGAATGAACCAGCTCGAGCCCTTCCGCGCCGTCGCCCGCGGAGGCGACTTCATAGCCTTCGAGTTCCAGGAGCTCGACCAGCAGATCGAGGATTTTGCTGTCGTCGTCGACGATCAGTACTCGGCCCCGTTCTGAGGTGCTGGTGGTCATCTATGTTCGTGTTTGCGAACGACTTTGAGAAACTTACCTCGGGAGGGCCAGATTGGAGTGCGGGAGTGCTGGCGCCGGCGGACACGCTGGCGGGAAGGAGTATAACAGGTTTAACCAAACCTTGTCACTGCGTAGTTTGCGTCAATTTGGGCCACGGATTTTCACGGACTAACACGGACAGAAGCTTTCGTCTGGGCATTTTTCAGTCCGTCTTTTTCCGTGTAAGTCGGTGGCTTATCAGCTACTGACCGCGCTTTCGAGTCGGGGTTTCCGGGCTCGCGGTTTTGGCGAAATACCCGTTCCGGTAGTTGAGCTTCAGGTTTTGCTGGCGCAGCGCCGGATTGACCAACTCGATTTCGATGCGGCGATATGAACCGTCGCGAGCCTTGTTGCTCGGTGAGTACGCGACCAGATACTGCTCGCGGAGGTCGCGCTGAATCTGGGTGAACGCGTCGTTCAGATCGCGCTCGTGTCTGGGAAAATAAGCGCGGCCGCCCGTCGCTTCGGCGATTTTGCGCAGCGAGCCCTCGTCGACGTTGAACGTGTAACGGTCGCCGATGCCGATCGCGTAAATGAGAGCGTCCGCTTTTTGGGCGCGTTCGATCGCGTCGTGAATCTTCATGCGGCTGCTCGTGTCGTCGCCGTCGGTCAGCAGAATGATGGCGCGGCGCGTGTGCTCAGCAGAAGCGCTGATCAACTCCTCGGCGGTGGCCCACACTGCGTCCCAAATCGCGGTCGAGCCCGCGAGACTCTGATTGGTTCCGGAGATCGGCGGCGTTCCGTTCACCACCACACCACCGCCGATGTAGCCTGACGGCGGCACAAACTCCACGCGGTCGATGGCGCGGCGCAGGCGTTCGAGATTTCCAGTGAAGCCTTGTTCCAGTGTCGTCTCGCCGGTGAATGACACGATTGCCGCTTCGTCTTTGTTCGCCCGCAAAACGTTTTCGAGAAACGCGCGCGCGGCGGCTTTCTCATCGGGAAGCGTGCGCTCTTCCGAAGCACTGGTGTCGATCAGGATTGCGAGCGACAGTGGCAGATCGATATTCGTTTGGAAGGTGAAGATCTCCTGCGGTTGTCCGTCTTCGAGGACGCGAATGTCTTCGGCCTTGAGATCGCCGATGAAGCGCTTGTTTTTGTCAGCGGCCGTGAAGAAGATGTTAGTGAGGTTCGTGTCAAACTTGACGACATCGTCCGAGTCGAGCGGTATCTCTTCTCTCTTTGGAGTCGGGGAAGGAGACGGAGACGCCAGTGGTCCAACACCGGAAACACTCGCCTCAGACAGCGCCACACCTCCACACAGCAACGCCGCCACGGCGAGAAGCAAAACTATCAGACGACTAAATTCTCGGTAACCCATCTTGCTTTAATTCCCCGGCGAACGCCTACGGCATCACGCTATCCGCGATCGCCTTGTAGCCACGTTTCGTCCTGACCTTTAGATCTCCATGACCGTCGGAGAGTTTCACGTCGATCCGTCTGAACGTCCCGTCGTAACTCTTGTTCGTCGGGTTGTAAGTAACCAGATACTGCGCGCGCAGCTCTTTCGAGATCTTCGTAAACGAACGCTCGAGCGAAAGCATGTCGCCCGTGAAAAACGCAACGCCGCCGGTCTCCTCCGCGAGCGTTTGCAGGTCGCGATCTTTCTTATCGGCGACTTGTCCAGCTTCCACGCCGGGCACGGTCGCCAAGAAGCCGGCCTTGGTGGAAATCGCGAAGATCGTCGTTTCAGTTCGCTGTGCGATATCGATCGCATCGCGAATGTTCGCGCGGCTGTAAGTGTCTTCGCCGTCACTAACGATTAACAACACGCGCCGGCCCGGAACTGAACGCATCTTCTCATCGCAAAACTGCCAGACTGCATCGAACAGCGCCGTTTGTTTGCCCATTTTCTTCACGCTGTAAACGGCTTTATCGAGCAGGTCGAGCCGGTCGGTGAAATCCTGCAGAAGCGTGATCTCGTCATCAAACGTGCCGAAAAGCACTCGATCCTTGCGCGGCTTCACCACGGTTTGGATGAAGTTCATGGCCGACTCCTGCTGAAACTTCAGCTTGCCGGCGGTTGACGGCGACGTGTCCATCAGCACCGCGATGTAAAGCGGAGTGGTGAGCGCGAGATCGTCCGAGAACGTCTCAATCGCCTGCGGCACTTTGTCTTCGAGGACGATGAAGTCGTCTTTGGTTAGACCGCCAACAAACTGACCCTTCTTGTCGGTGACGGTGATGGGCAGGCGCACGCGCCGCACGAAAATCCTCTCGCTGCCTTGCTCTCCGCCCACCGGTGGTGTGGGTGACGGCGACGGCTTCTGCGCACAAACGGACAACGCGACGGCCACAATAATGCAAGCTGCCGCCAAGGATTTGAATAAAATGCGTGTTAAGGCTGCTGACATGCGAATCGGATTATAGTTCAGACGCTGTCCGGAGTCGTGCCTGGACGACGCGATTTCGATGCGTTCAGGCCAAAAGCTGTTGCCCTTCGGCAATCAATGGTAGTGCAACTCCGAAGGGGTGTTACAATGATTTCCACGAATTTCGGCCCAACTTAGTCGCGCAAGGAATTCCACCTTCAATGCCCGACGGCTCAAACAGCAGGGATCCATCGAGCCCAGATCAACTCCCGGCGTTCATCGCCCATTATCGCATCTTGCGCAGACTCGGCAAGGGAGGCATGGGCGAAGTGTTCCTGGCCGAGGACACGAAACAGCACGGGCGCAAAGTCGCATTGAAAGTCTTGCCAGACGAATTGACGCGCTCGGAGAGTCGTTTACGGCGCTTCAAACAGGAAGCTCGCGCAGTCCTGGCGTTGAACCATCCAAACATCCTTACTGTTTTCGAAATCGGCGAGTCAGGTGAGA
>DASUOZ010000087.1:0-7067 GCA_036276375.1 Pyrinomonadaceae bacterium
CACGCCGGTCGCTTTGCAGAGGTTATAGATCATCTCGCCAACCGCCGAAGCGGTGGAATCGATCCAGTTGATGCTGCCGAAGAGTGCCGTCGTCGAGTGGTGGTCGATGTTGACGACAAACTGTTTCTCGAGGTCGATCAATCCCGGACGCGTGATGTCGGAACACTCAATCACGAACACTGCGTGGTATGAAGGGTCGACGGCCGGTGTGACGCGAACGTCGGCGGCGCCGGGAAGTTGCTGGTACGCATGCGGCACAGGGTCGCGCATGATGACTTCCACGTCTTTATCCAGCGCACGCAACAACCAATAGAGACCGAGCGATGATCCGAGGCTATCACCATCGGGGCGAATATGTGAGGTGATCGCGAAACGACGTTTTGCCTCGATCAGCTCGACTACTTGACTAAGCATGATTTCTGCTTTGAGCTAAAGGCCCAAAAGCACTTACTCCTTCTTCTCTTCTAACTCTCTTAGTAACTGATCGACCCGCTCGCCCTGCTCCTCGACGCGATCGCGTACGAAGTGCAACTCCGGCGTGCGTGGCAGGTTCAAAGAGAGCCCTAATTGCTTCCGAACGTACGGCGCTGCGTGCTTCAGGGCATTCAGCGCCGACTTATGCTCCGCTTCGTCACCGGCGACGGTGACGTAAACACGCGCGGCGCGCTTATCGGAGGAGAGACGAACATCAGTTACGGTTACGGTGTTCAAGCGCGGGTCTTCCAGTTCATAACCAACGATCTGCGCGATCTCCTCGCGCAACGTATCCGTAAATCTCTCCGTCCGATGCATAAACAATTGTTGATTGTTGATTTTCGATTGTTGATTTTCTGAGGACTCTGCAGCTCTTCAAATCGTCAATCGTCAATCTTCAATCAAAAATGCCTACAGTTCCGTAGCCGCGACGCGCTCCACGATGTAGGCCTCAATCTGGTCGCCGACTTTCACGTCGTTGAAATTCTCCAGACTGATACCGCACTCAAAGCCTTCACGAACTTCGGAAACGTCATCCTTGAACCGGCGCAGCGAGGCGATGTTGCCTTCCCAACTGACTACGCCGTCGCGAATGAGGCGCGCGCGTGCGTTGCGACGCACCGTGCCGTCGATCACCATGCAGCCCGCGACCGTTCCGGCTTTCGGCACTCGGAACACTTCGCGCACCGCTGCCTTGCCGAGGATTCGTTCCTTCTCGATCGCTTCGAGCATGCCGATCATGGCCGCTCGAATCTCTTCTTCGACCTTGTAGATGATCGAGTGGAGACGAATATCGACGCTTTCCTGCTTCGCGACGTCAGCCGCGCGCGCTTCGGGGCGCACGTTGAAGCCGATGATCACGACTGCCGATGAAGACGATCCCGCCTGTGTTGCTGAGCCCAGCAACACGTCTGACTCGGTGATCGCGCCGACGCCGGAGCGAATCACCTTCACCTTCACGCGATCCGTTGACAGCTTTTGCAGCGTCGACTTCAGCACTTCGACCGACCCCTGCACGTCGGCCTTGATGATGACCAGCAGTTCCTTGACTTCGCTTTCGCCCAGCGCTTCGATACCGCGCTTGGTCGTCTGCAACAACGCCGCCTGACGGCTCAACATCTGGCGGTGTTGCGAGATCGACTGCGCCTTCGTGATATCCGAAACGACCTGTAAGCTTTCACCCGCCTGCGGCACGCCCTGCAAACCGAGCACTTCCACCGGCGTCGCCGGTCCTGCTTCGGTGATCGGCTCGCCGCGGTCGTTGAACATTGCACGGACCTTGCCGGAGATTTGTCCGACGATAAACGGATCGTGAACGCGCAACGTGCCCTGTTGGACCAGCACGGTGGCCACCGCGCCGCGGCCGCGATCGAGTTTTGCTTCGAGCACGACACCCGAAGCCAGCCGCGTCGCGCTGGCGCGCAGGTTCAGAATGTCAGACGTCAACAGAATGGTCTCGAGCAGTGTCTCGAGGTTCTGTCGTTTCTTCGCCGACACCGGAACCATTTCGGTTTCGCCGCCCCACTCGAGCGGCGACAGTCCCTGTTGGGCCAGTTCCTGTTTGACTCGATCCGGATTGGCGTCCGGTTTATCGATCTTGTTGATGGCTACGATGATCGGCACACCCGCGGCACGCGAGTGTTCGATCGCTTCAATGGTTTGCGGCATCACGCCGTCGTCAGCAGCGACGACGAGCACGACGATATCAGTCGCCTTCGCACCGCGGGCACGCATCATCGTGAACGCCTCGTGACCCGGCGTGTCCAGGAAGACAACCCGGCGCATCTCGTCGGGATTGTCAGCACTCGGCACCTGTACGCTGTAGGCGCCGATGTGCTGCGTGATACCGCCGGCTTCACCCGCGGCCACGTCGGTGGCCCGAATGCTGTCGAGCAACGAAGTCTTACCGTGGTCGACGTGGCCCATCACGGTGATCACCGGCGCGCGCGGGAGTTCCACGTCGTCGGCGTCGGCCGCGATCAATTCTTCAAACTCTTCTTCCGCGACCATCTCTTCAAACGGCACGAAAGAAACGTTGTAACCGAATCGCCTGCCGAGATCCGTGGCGACGTCGTCCATCAACGGTTGATTGATGGTGGCAAACACGCCGCGCTGGAGCAGCAGACTCACGACGTCTTTCGGCTTGATGCCGAGTTTTTCGGCGAACTCTTTTACCGTCGAGCCTTCAATCAAACGTACGGACTTGAGCTCACCCGAATTAGGCACCTCCAAACGTCCGGCGATGCGGTCTTCGAGCGAGAGCGCTCTCGGTGGCGGAATGAAGTCGCCCTTGTCAAACCTTCCAGTCTTGCCTTCGACCTTCCGGCCACCGCGCGGACTGCTGCGTCGCGAACGACGTCGTCCGGCGTCCGGCGGCGGAATGTAGGTGGTTTGCGGCGTAGCGGTTTCGCCAGGCGTACCCATTCGTTCATTGCGCGGAAGCGAAGGACGCTCGCGCAACCTCGGGTTGCGTTCGCTGCTGCGGTCGGCCACACGCTCTCTCGCCGGCGGTGGTGGCGGCGGTGGCGGAGCAGGCGCGCGCTCCCCGGGCCTGATGCCCGCGTTGAGGGCCGCGGCCGTTGGCCGCAAAACTCTGACCTGCCGTGACGGAGGCGGCGCCGGCGGCGCTGACGGAGCCGGGGTTCTCACCTCGACGCCATTGGTCGGCGCGGCGGTCGCTTCGATTGGCGCTACGGGCGGCGGCTCCTGGACCACTGCTGGTTCAGCCGGGGCCGCTTGTGGTTCCACCATCGGAGCCTCGACAGCTTCCTGAGTGGGAGCTTCCGCGCGGGCGGCCGGCGTCAGTTTCTTGACCAGACGTGCGGGGATCGGCTGCTTCGCAGCAGATACGGCTCCCGGCGGAGAAGTGGATGGCGTGGTCGCCGTCGTTTCAACTGGTTCGGCCGCCGCAGGTGGCGCGGCAACGACCGGTTCGCCGCCGTCCGGTTCATGCAGTTCCATTTCCGCTTCGGCAGCGGGAACGTCCGGAGCCGGCGCCACGGCGCGCTTCACGACTTTGACCGCGCGTTTGACCGCCGTCTCTTTCTTCGGAAAGTACTTGTTCCGGATCTTCTCGGCCAGCTCTTTGGAGACCGAGTTTGACGGCACGCTGACGTCGACGCCTTCGCGGCGCACTTCTTCAATGAGTCGCTTCGTGTCGAGCTTTAGTTCTTTGGCGAGATCGTAGATGCGAACTTTCGAGGAAACTGTCATGCACTCCTTCTCGACGCTTCAAACTGCGTCCTGAAACGACCTATTAGTGATTAGGAACTCGCGCGTCCCTAACCACTTTCGAAGCGTCGATCAGAAGTTCAACGCATGACAGTAGAGGGGCTGGCGAGACAAGCGTCCAGCATGAACTGGACCCTTGTTCTTCCTAATTGGCTGCACCGTTAGAAGCATCAGAGCTTCTCTTCATCCGTGCTCCCGCCTGATGCAGCATCTTCCGAAACTGCGGGAGCCGTTGGCTCTGCTTCGTCAGCCGCGGCCTCGGCTTCGGAAACAAAATCTTCATCAGCCGCCAGAATCTCCGCGGCTGCTTGTTCAACTGTATCGAGCGCGGCCACGCCCGAAGAAGTTATGTCCGGTGACGGCGTAATCGTGTCGGGTCGCAAATCCCGACCGGGTTCCATGAGAGCAATCTCACCCTCCGGAATCTCTTCCGACTCGGTGACGGCCACCGGATCGGCTGATTCACGCGCGAGGATGTCCGGTTCCGCGTGGTACGGCGAGCCGTTTTCCACTGCTTCGTCATAACCCTCAGCGGTCATTTCCAAATTGGGTTCAACTTCACCGGCGTCAATCGACTCGTCGAATTCAGCGGAAACAGCGTGTTGCTCTTCCGCCTCTTCACCATCTTCGCCTTCGTCGAGATTCCGATTACGCAACGCGATCACGGCTTGCGCGGCGTTCAGGATAACTTCCGCTTCGTCGAGACTCAGGTCGAGGAACTCAACCAGATCGTCGACTGTCGTCCCGGCCAATGCGTCGATATCGTTGATACCGTGTTCGGCCAGCGCTTCGGCCTGTTGGGCAGTGACGCCCTCAATAGCCGACAGCGGCACGGCCTCGCCGGAAGCGATGAGCGCGCCCATCTGTTCGGTGACTTCGCGCTTGATCTCTTCTTCGCTGCGGATATCGATGTTCCAACCGACCAGTTTTGTCGCGAGTCGCACGTTCTGACCGCGTTTGCCGATCGCCAGCGACAGTTGGTCTTCGTTGACGATGACCTCCATCTGGCGATTCTCAATGTCCGTGATTCTGACCTGGTTGACTTTCGCGGGGGACAACGCGTTGGCGGCAAAAACCGACGGCTCGTCAGACCACTCGATGATGTCGATCTTCTCGCCGCGCAGTTCGCGAATGATCGCCTGCACGCGCGAGCCTTTCATACCGACGCAGGCGCCGACTGGATCGACGTCGCGCTCGTTGGACATCACCGCGATCTTCGCGCGTTCGCCGGGCTCGCGGACGGCCGACTTGATCACGACCGTGCCGTCGTAGATTTCCGGGACTTCCATTTCAAACAACCGCAGCAGCAGTTCCGGCGACGTTCTGGAAACCTCCACTTGAGGTCCTTTTGATTCCTTCGACACGTTATTGATAACGACGCGAATTCGTTCGCCCTGGTTCCACTGTTCGCCGCGTGATTGCTGCGAGCGCGGCAGGATGGCTTCAAGATTGCCGAGGTCAACGATGATGTTGCCGCGTTCGAAGCGTTTCACGTAGCCGTTCACAAGGTCACCAATCTTGTCGATGTACTGCTCGTAGACGTTGCTGCGAACGGCGTCACGAACCTTCTGAAACAGGATCTGTTTTGCTGTCTGTGCAGCGATGCGGCCGAGCTCCTCCATTGGGAGCGGCAGCAGTAGCGCGTCGCCCAGTTCGACTTCGTCGCCGGCGAGCTCGCGGGCTTCTTCGATAGAGAGTTCGGTGGCTGGATTTTCCACTTCGTCGACAACGACTTTAGAAGCGGAAAGCTCGATACCGGTCTCGGAGTTCCAATCCACCTGGATGTCCTCACCGGAGCGAAATTGTTTTTTGGCGGCCGCGCGCACGGCCTCTTTCATTGCTTCGATCACGAGGTCGCGTTCAATACCTTGTTCCTGGCAAAGCGCCTCGATGTTTTGTGCAATCGATGAACTCATGAAGTTTCTCTATTCGTGTTGGCTCGGCGCTAGTCCTTCGAAACCGCGTCGTTGAGCCTATTCAGTTGTCTATAACGGCCAATTTATTTACCGGAGCGGCGCAATTCCTCTTCAACGTTGACTTCCAGGTTTGCCTTGGTAATCACGTCCAGAGGAACTCGCACACGCCCGTTCGTTCGGTCTTCAAAAATCACGTTGTCGCCTTCCAGCCCCAGCAAACGCCCCCGAAAATTGCGTTGGCCGTCAATCGGCTGCCGCGTCTTCAGCTTCGCGTTGCTGCCCACGAAGCGCTCGTAATCGGCGCGTTTGTAGAGACCACGCTCCAAACCGGGCGACGATACTTCCAATGTGTAGGAAGCGTGGATGAAGTCTTCCACATCCAGAATGGTACCCAGGTGTGTGCTGACTTCGGAACAATCCTCGTGGGTTACACCCTGCGGCTTGTCAATAAATATACGGACAATAGGCTTGTTCTCGGGACCGGCAACTTCCGCGTGCACCAGCTCGAGGCCGTGGTCGATTGCCACTTGTTCAGCCAATTCCTGAACCCTTGCCGCAATCGAATCGTTTCCCATGACACCCTCCGAGCGCATCTCGCCCAAAGAAAAAAGTGGGCGCGAACCCACCGGACAAGACCCCGTGCCTTCGAGCAAGCTGTGAATTATACGGAAAGGGTATGTGCGAGGCAACCTGCGCGGGCACCGTAAAACTGCGGCTTCTTGGTGTCGGGTTTTTCGACTAAATCCCGGCGTTCCTTTTCTAAATTCTTCTCCCCTGGCCTCACGCTTGCGACAGCTTGGCCTTAACCGTGTCTGCGACGACCTTCCCGTCCGCATTTTTCCCAGCCAAAGCCGCCTGAACGGCTTTCATGACCTTGCCCATGTCCTTGATCGAGGTGGCGCCGGTTTCGGCGATGGCGGCGTTGACGGCCGCCTCGATTTCCGCGGCGGAGGCCGCTTGCGGAAGGTAGGTTTCGATCACAGAGATCTCCGCCTGTTCTTTGTCGACGAGTTCCTGGCGGCCGGCTTTCTCGTACTGCTCGATGGAGTCGCGACGCTGTTTCACGAGCGAGCGCAACAGCTTCTGCAATTCCTCGTCGTCCAGCTCGCCGCCTTTTTCGATCTTGCGGTTCATCATGGCGGCCTTCACCATGCGCAGGGTCGAAGTGCGCTGCGCGTCCTGCGCCTTCATTGAGGCCGTCAAGTCGGAAATAATTTGTTCGCTGAGACCCATCTGCAAACCTCCAGCTTAATGCGTATCGTTGTTGCGGCCGTTGCGTTTCACCTGCCCGTTTGATTTCGCGAGGTAGTCACGCAGGAACCTGCCCGTGTGCGACTCGGGAATCTGCATGATCTCCTCGGGCGTGCCGGCGCCCACGATGTAACCACCGGCATCGCCGCCTTCCGCGCCGAGATCGATGATGTGGTCCGCGGTCTTAATCACGTC
>DASUOZ010000088.1:0-9851 GCA_036276375.1 Pyrinomonadaceae bacterium
GACGAGACTCGCGTAAAGCTTGCTTTTGGCGTTTTGCGTCGACCGCGCAGCCGGTTTCTTCGCGCCGCGTTTCGTTGTCTTTTGCTTGGTCGGAGATGGTTTTGCGGCAGGTTTTCGCTTCGTCAAAGTAGAGCTCATGAATGGTTCGCTTCCTCCGTGACAGAATTCCCCCTGATACTGATCACCACCGATTTCGAAGCAGGCGTATTGCTTCTCTCAGCTACGCTGCCCACCGGCACTAAAACATTTGCTTCCGGGAAGTAGGTCGCCGCGCAACCTCGCGGGATGTCGTACGGCACGACCGTAAACTTCGGCGCCACTCGTTCCTCACCGCCGAAGTGACTAACAATATCGACCGTCTGTTGCGGTTGCAGTCCCGCGTGCTCGATGTCCTGCGGATTCAAAAACACGACGCGCCGGTTACTGATTCCGCGATAACGATCATTTTCGCTGTAAACAGAAGTATTAAACTGGTCGTGACTGCGAATTGTCATCATCAAAAATTGCCCCGGCTCGAGCCTGTGCTCCGGCAGCGGATGGACCGTAAACTCCGCTTTCCCCGAAAGTGTTTTGAACACCCGCTCTCGGGCGGCGTTCGGCAAATAAAACCCTCCGGGCTCGCGCACGCGCGCGTTGTAGTTTTCAAATCCGGGCAAGACGCGCTCAATTGAGTCGCGGATGAGATCGTAGTTTGCCGCAAGCTCTTCCCAGGCGACAGTCGTGCGATGCTCGAACGTTGCTCTTGCCAAACGCGCGACGATCTGCGGTTCGCTGAGCAACTCCGAAGATGCCGGCTCGAGTGAACCGTGCGACATCTGGACCACGCCCATCGAGTTTTCAGTAGTCACGAACTGTGGCCCACTGGCCTGCGCGTCAACTTCGGTCCGGCCGAGGCACGGCAGGATCAAAGCGCGATCTCCCGCGGTCAAGTGCGAACGATTCAACTTCGTCGAGACGTGAGCCGTCAAGCGGCAGCGACGCAATGCCGCTGAGGTGAACTCCGTATCCGGCGTGGCTGATAGAAAATTTCCGCCAAGCGCAAAGAACACTTTCGCTTGGCCGTCGTGCATTGCCTGAATCGCTTTGACTGTATCAAAGCCGTGAGTGCGCGGCGGTTCAAAATTAAATTCCTCTCCCAATCGATCTAAAAATCCGGCCGTAGGCCGTTCCCAAATTCCCACCGTTCGATCGCCTTGCACGTTGCTGTGACCACGCACCGGACACAATCCCGCGCCCGGCTTACCAATCTGTCCTCGCAACAACATCAGGTTGACGATCTCCTGAATGTTCGCTACCGCATTGCGATGCTGCGTCAAGCCCATCGCCCAACAAAAGATCGTGCGCTCTGACTTAACAAAAATCTCCGCGGCTTTCTCTATTAAATCCTGCGCTACACCCGCTTGCGCGACAATTTCATCCCAACCAACTCGCTGCAAAGCGTCACGGAAGTCGTCGAACCCGGTTGTATATGTCTCGATGAATTCGCGGTCCACGGCGTCACGCGCCAACACCGCCTTCATAATTCCTTTGAGCAGCGCCACGTCGCCATTGATCCGCACTTGCAGAAACAGATCCGCCAGCTCAGTGCCCGCGCCAAACAAACCCAGAATCTGCTGCGGATGTTTGAACCGCGTCATCCCGACTTCCGGCAGCGGATTGATGTGCACGAGTTTGCACCCGTTGCGCTTCGCTTGCTGAAGCGCACTCAACATGCGCGGATGGTTCGTTCCCGGATTCTGACCGATCACAAAGATCGCCTCGGCGCGATCGAAGTCTTCAAGCGTAACCGTGCCCTTCCCGACGCCGATCGTTTCATTCAGTGCGGTGCCGCTCGACTCGTGACACATGTTCGAGCAGTCAGGCAGGTTGTTCGTGCCAAACTGGCGGACAAACAGTTGATAAAGAAATGCTGCTTCGTTACTGGTGCGGCCGGAAGTGTAGAAGATCGCCTGGTCGGGATAGTTCAACGAATTGAGCTCCGCCGCGAGCAGTTCAAAAGCACTGTCCCAACTAACCGGCTCGTAATGCGTCCCGCCTCTGCGCAGCAACATCGGATGCGTGATGCGTCCCTGCGCTCCTAGCCACTGATCGGATTGCAACGCCAGATCGGCCAGACTCCACTGTTGAAAGAACTCCGGCGTGACTCGCTTCGTCGTTGCTTCGTCAGCAATGTGTTTCGCGCCGTTCTCGCAGAATTCAAAATGCGAACGCTCGCGGTCCGGCTCGGGCCACGCGCAACCCGGACAATCAACACCGCCCATTTGATTGACCTTCAGCAGTGTTCGCGCGCCGCGAAGCAACCCCGTTTCAGCCGAGATGACCTTCAGCGTCTCGATGATCGCCGGCACTCCACCGGCAGCCTTACTCTTCTTGATCCGTTCCGACATCGGCCACAGATTACACAGATTTCACGGATTTCAAAATCCGCGCAATCTGTGTTAAAAGCCCTTTCGAGGAAAAAATATATGACCCTTCCGCGTCCCTTCCGGTCGCTTTTTCTTTACTTTCTTTGTTTCGCAACCTTCAGCAGTATTGCCAATGCCCAAGTCAAACCGGGCCGCGATCCCAATCAACCCATGGATCGGGATTACACCGATAAGATTCGCGAGTATACAACCGCACCCTACTTCAACTCGCCTCTCACCGACTACTTACCCGCTTCGCCCGACGTGCCGACGCCGAAAGCCGTGTTGGGCGACGTTGCGGGCGCTCCGGGAAAACTGCCTTATGCCGAGGACGTTTACAAGTACATGCGGATGCTGGAGCGCGCGAGTCCGCGAGTGAAGGTCTACTCGATCGGCACGACAGAAGAAGGCCGCGAAATGATCGCAGTCGCGGTCGGCTCCGAACAACTGATCAGCAAACTCGAAGAGAATCGCGCGCGTCTCGCGAAGCTCGCCGATCCCCGCACGATCAACATGGACGAAGCGGAAGCGGATCGACTCGTCGCCGCATCGTTTCCCGTTTACTACATCACCGGCACGATCCATTCGACCGAAACCGGCTCGCCGACGGCGCTGATGGAGCTCGCGTATCGTCTCGTTGTCGACAACAGTCCGTATGTGAAGTTCGTTCGCGACAACGTGCTCACGTTAATCACGCCCGTGGTGGAAGTCGACGGCCGCAATCGCATGGTGGACGTTTACAACTGGCACCTCGCTCATCCGAACGAAAACTGGCCGCCGCTAATCTACTGGGGCAAGTACGTCGCGCACGACAATAATCGCGACGCGATCGGCCTGTCGCTAAAACTCACGCGCAACGTGCTGAGCACCTATCTGTCGTGGAAGCCGCAGGTGCTGCACGACCTCCACGAGTCAGTTCCCTATCTCTACGACAACACCATCGGCGACGGGCCGTACAACGCGTGGGTCGATCCGATTCTGACCGACGAATGGCAGATGATCGGCTGGAACAACGTTTCGGAGCTGACGAAGTTTGGCATGCCGGGCGTGTTCGCGCACGGTAACTTCGACACGTGGTCGCCGGGCTATTTGATGTTCATCGCCGCGACGCACAACGGCATCAGCCGTTTGTACGAAACGTTTGGCAACGCCGGCGCGGACACGCTGGAACGCACGTTGTCGCCGAACGAGTATCAGCGCACGTGGTACCGCCAGAACCCGCCGCTGCCGAAAGCGAAATGGTCGCAGCGAAACAACAACAACTATCAGCAGACCGCGTTGCTCACGTCGCTGCATTACTTCGGCGCGAACAGCAAACTGTTTCTCAAGAACTTCTATTTGAAGAGCAAACGCTCGATCGACAAACCGAAGAACGAAGGTCCCGCGGCTTACGTGTTCCCCGGCGATGAACTCCGCGCCGGCAATCAGGCCGAGTTGCTGCGAACGCTGCAAATGCAAGGC
Organism: Pyrinomonadaceae bacterium; assembly: GCA_036276375.1. Taxonomy (GTDB): domain Bacteria; phylum Acidobacteriota; class Blastocatellia; order Pyrinomonadales; family Pyrinomonadaceae; genus PSRF01. The sequence goes on from DASUOZ010000088.1 coordinate 3,867, forward strand.
GTCGAGATCAGCCGCGCGACGGCGCCGTTCACAGTCTCCGTGCGAAGAAAAGCCGCCTCTGCACCCGCTGCTGCTCCGCGTCCATCCGCGTCGCCGAGTCCGGCGCCAAAAACCGAGGATCGAACGTTCCCGGCGGGCAGTTACATCGTCCGGATGGACCAGCCTTACAGTCGTATCGCCGACGCACTGCTCGATTATCAGTACTGGGCGCCGAACGATCCGCAACAGGACATCTACGACGACACCGCCTGGACCATGGGCGAACTTGCGAACGTCGAAGTCGTGCGTGTGACTGACCCGAAAGTGTTGGCGGTTTCGATGGATCGCATCACCACTGAGGTGCGTTCGCCCGGCGGTATCGCAAACACCGGGTCAGTCTTTTTGATCAATCACAACGCCGACAACGCGCTCATGACGTTCCGTTACAAACTCGCAAACGTCGAGATGGACGCGGCTGAAGAACCGTTTGAAGCCGCCGGGCGAAAGTTCAATCGCGGCTCGTTCATCATTCGCCGCGGAAACGGCGACGAGCTGCGGCGAGTCGCTAACGAGCTCGGCATTCAGGTTTACGCCGTCACCGACGCTCCGACAGTCAAGACACATCCGATTCGCGCGCCGCGCATCGCGATGATGCACACATGGCTGAACACGCAGGACGAAGGCTGGTATCGAATCGGTCTCGACCACTTGCAGATACCGTTCACTTACATCAGTACACAGGATGTCTCGCGCGACCCGAACCTGAAAGCCAAGTACGACGTGATCCTGTTCGCGCCGGTCGGACGCGCCTCACAGGCTATCATCAGCGGCCTGCCGATGTACGGCAATCCGTTGCCGTGGAAGAAAACGCAACTGACTCCGAACCTCGGCAGCATTGATGAAACAGACGACATTCGTCCCGGTCTCGGCTGGGGCGGCTTACAGAACTTGCAGAAGTTTGTGAAAGACGGCGGCGTGTTTATTACGGTTGACGATACGTCAGACTTCGCGGTGAACTACGGCTTCACTGCCGGCGTAACGGTGAGCCGTTCAACTCGCCTGCGCGCAGTCGGCGCGATTCTGCGCACGAAGACTGTCGACGCAGCGAGCCCAATCGCTTACGGCTACAGCGACTCGCTCGCCATGTATTGTTCAAATGGTCCGATCTACAGCATCAACAACGGCGTCGGTGGTCGTGGTCCACGAACGCAGCAGCGCGCCACCGGCCGCGGCACGCCTGACGATCCCGATGTGCCGCAGGGACGCCCGCAGGCGGAACTGCCGGAACCGCCGCCGAAAGTTGAGCCGTGGGAAGCACCGCCGGTGATGGCCGAACAACTACGCAACGCGATCGGTTTGATTCCGCCGGCCCAACGCCCGCGCGTAGTGCTGCGTTATGCCGACAGTCGCGAACTGTTTGTTTCCGGCTTGCTGGACGGCGGCGACGAGATCGCGCAACGTGCGGCAATCATCGACGTGCCGTCGGGGAATGGTCATGTGATTCTCTTCTCGACCAATCCCTTCTGGCGCGGCCAGACCAAAGGCAGTTACTTCCTGGTCTTCAACGCGATCCTCAACTGGGACAACTTGAACGCCGGTCGGAAGCTTGCCGACAAATAAGCTCATCCACAGATTACGCAGACGTCTGTGTAATCTGTGGATGGCTTTCTAACGTTCCCACTCCTTCAAACCTTCGACGAGGCGCAGCACTTCGCTGCGCTTCTTTTCGAAGACCGCGAACATAAAGATGATCGTGGCGCCGGTCACGATTCCCGCGACGTACCACAGCCACGTCCAGCCCAGGTTCGCCGACGCATACCAGATCATCGTCACGATCGAGAGCAACAAAAAGACCGAGCCAAGGAGCAACAGGCCCCTGATGCGGAACATGATTCCCGCAAACACGCCTGCGAGCGAAAACGAACCGAGGATCAACGGCAGCCACGGCGAGTTGGCGACGCCGTTGATGAAGATGTCGGCAGTTGACGAGACGTAGATCGTCACGAGTGACAAGTACCTGATGCCGGCCATCTGATCGTCGCTTAGGTTGTCTTCATTAAGATACGCAGCCACCAGCGCCGAGAGCGCGATCGGAATGAGCCAGAGTTGCGGATGCTGGAGAAACTGGTAGTCGTCAGTGCGATGCAGTATGTACCAGAGCCCGCCGTTCCCCGCGATCGCTGCCATGAGCCCGAAGACAAACGAGCGTCGCAGGATCGAAACAAGACCGTACAGACCACCGACCACAAACAGCAGCATCGAGAAATCCACTTCCGAAGAAGCCAACCAGAAACCCAACACCGGCAGCAACGGCAGAAACACGCCCGTACGTTCCAGCGGCTGGGCCAGGACCAGCAGCTTGCGCCGGCGCAGCGATTCACTCGCCACCACGCCGAAGTAGGCGATCATCATGACGACGAGCGGCCAGTAACGTTCGAGGAAACCGGTGAACAACCACGGCAGCGTCAAACGAACGTGCAGAAACAGCAACGCGAGCATGACTTCCGCCGCGTAGACGTACTTCATGCGACCGCGTTCAGAGAGACCGAGCGGATCGTGTTGCGGTGAGAGCGCGAATAAAACGGGGACTACGACGGCGGCGATGAGAGCCGCGCCAATCGCCGACAAGGCTAACGGATGAATTCGCACGACGCCGAAGTTGAGCTGATAAGAGACTTCTGTTCCGAGACAGAAGAACAACGCAAACGCGCCGGCGATCAATAGCGCCGGCACGCAACTCTGCGCGGCACTGGCCCACTCAGGCGCGCGCGCTTTCATCTCCTTCAACACCAAACCGTATAGCGCGACCAAACCGAAAGCGAGCAGCATCAGAATCACGCTGCGGTTCAACCACGTACCCGTCACCCACGGCGTCAGCCACGACCAACCCAGGAAGGTTAACCCGATCACGAGCACCACGATCGCAAACTGCTGCCACTGCCGCTTAAATGCGCCTTCAGCAAACATCGCGAACGTCAGAAACTGCGCGACGACCGCCAGCGCCGCGGTGGAACGCATGCCGAAGTTCTGCAAGTTCAGCGTTAGCCAGTAAGCGAACACGACAACGATGCTTGCGACCAGCATCGTAAAACTCCAAAGCCAGGTCAGTTGTGTCGCGTCCGGCGCCAGGCGTCTGGGCACTCCATATCGCTCGGCAAAAATGATGATTTGCTCGCGCCAGTGCCAAACGATTGCTGCGGCCAGCGCGTAAAACGCAAGGAAGATCAGGCTGGACCAACGAAGCAGGTTCCTTGGCAGATCGAGTTGGTAAAGCGCCATCCCGGCCGCCAAAAGTCCGAGGATGTAGAGTCCGGCGACGGCGTATTTCGCGTGTTTGTCCCAAAGAACGGCGACCATCAAGACAACCGTCGCTCCCCACGCAATCCAGTGCAGGACCGGTGTTTGCGCAACGGGTGACCAGGACCTGCCGATCGAAGGACCCACTAGGACGAACAGGGCCAGCAACAACGGCCAACCGATCGCGCTGAGATTATGAAACGACAAGACCGTTGCGCGCGGATTCTCCGGATCGCCTAAACGGCGCGCGCGGAGTTCCAGCCACAGCAAGGGGATGGCAACCGCACACCCGGCAATAATGTTGACCGCGAAAATGCCGTCTTGCAGATCGCGTGGCAAAAACCTGAAGCACCAGATCCACGTGGCGAACGTAAAGAGGGTTCCCGCCACATAGATGTACCTGCGTAGCAGTGTCTGCCAGTTCAACGCCGCAAACAGCACGCTCAATGCCAGCAATGGTCCAACCGACCACCAGCCACTCGCGTCCTCATGCACGGCCGTTCGCAAACACATAACCGCCGCTAGTACGCCTAGAATCGCGGCCAATTGGCGGCCACGGCGCTGCCACTGCGACTCGTGCTCAGCGGCAAGGAACATCAACCACGCAGACATGGTGACGCCCACGGTTAAGACGTGGAGACCCAGCCAACCATTGATGCCGGAGACTGTGAAACCAAGCAAACAACTCACGGCCAACAATCCGCCGGCCAGCATCGCCGCGTCGGGACGGCGTCCGCGCATGCGTGCCAGCCATGCAGTAGCGACGACGGTGGTTGCCAATGCCAGCCAGCCGAGCAAAGTGCCCGTCGCAATCGTGCCGATGCCGGGCGGCTCGGGTTCGAGAAACAACCCAATCGCCACCGGCACGATCAGGATGATGTTCAACCCAATCGCCAACCAGACTTGTAGATCCAACAGTTCGTCGGCGAGTTTTTGGCCGGCTTGATCGAGTTTCTGTTGCCAGAAGCGCCGCGTGCTCAACCACGGCAACGCGTAAACCGCAAACGTGATCGCATTGAGCTGGGCCAAACGCACTAAAACGACGCGATCCATCAGACCCTGGCCGCTAACCACCGCCAGCATGAACGCGAGCGTCACGGTCAAGTTGATCAGGAACCCGCCGGAAATAGCGTATTCGGGAATTCGTTCGCGCACGGCGTAGCCAATCATCACGAGCGCGACGATGATCAGTGGACCACCGTAAAGAACGTCATCGCTAAACCGCGCAAAGATTCCCGCCGCCGGACTCAGCACCGGCAGGTAATAGATCGCTCGCATTGCGGGAATCAGCGTGAAGAGCAGGAGCGGCGCGACAGTCAGCGCGATCAAAAGCCGGCGGATCTGTTTTGTTCCGTCACTGCGATACCAAAGCACGATCGATCCGGCCAACAAAAACAGTGCGGCCAGCCAGCGCCACGCCGCCGCAGTCGCCATGTGCGCTTCGAATCTTCCGGCCAACAGCGGGACGACGGCCGACAGCACAACGAGTGCTCCCAGCAAATATTCCTGGCGACGGCGCTCTGCAAAATTCGCCAACATCAAGACGGTCAACAAGCCGAGCAGGACCCAGGAGCCGAGCGCGATCGCTTCCTGGTGTGGGAACCCCGCGATGTTGAATCCCGGATAGCTGCTGCCCAGCGCCAACAGTTCTCGCGTAAGACCAGATACCGTCCCGTAAACGGCGAACAAAACGAACGCACCCAGCAAACAACCCGCGAGCAGGCGATCTATCGAATAGTCTGTATCGAGCAGTCGCCACGCGTCCTGTAACCAGCCGGTCTTCGCGGCGTCACCATCCTTCGGTAGCGCGCGTTTCACGAGCAAACGTAAACCAATCCAGGCGAGACAAAGCAGCGTGAGAACTGTTCCGTAGATCTGAAGCGCAGCCGGACGCATGAATGCGAGCGGCAAATACGCGTACCACTCAAACTCCTGCAACGCGGCCTTGATCGTCAGCACCACCGCGCAAAGCAACGCGATCTGAAACGCGTTGAAGAGCACGCGACGCCGGTTCAACCAGAGTGCGACCAGCAGGATGCCGGCGATCCAGAAAACGCGTTGCGCCTGCATTGCGGTGACTTCCCACGTGTTCGCCTGAAACAGCGCTACGACGCCGAGCCCCAGAGTGATGAAGGCGGTGGTGTTGAATGGTTTTGCAAGTACCTGAAAATCACGGACGCGCGACGTAATGATTGCCAACGCCGCGCAAACAGTCGCGTGAGTAAGCAGGGCCAACTGCCAGGGGAAAGACATAAAGAGCGATCTGGAAAACAGATCGGCAAACGCGAAGACCAGCAGCGCCGATCCGATCCAGGCGAACTCCGGTCGCGTCCGTCGCCACGCGATCCACAGCGCACCGAGCGAGTAGATGGTAAACACGACCCAGAGCCAGTGGTTCTCGGTGGTCCAAAAACCAAAGAGCGCCAACAGTGCGAGACCCACAGCCGCGATTTCGCAGGCCGCGACGAGGTAGTAATAACTGTCGCGCGCTCGCCGCTTTTTCCTCAACCACTCGTTGGCGATCAGGAAGACGACGAAAGCCCCGGAAAGTGCCTGACCCGACGGTCCGGAAAGAACCGTTTCCAGCAACGACATCACACGCAGGTTTCTCCACGGGATGTGGCCGGCAGAAACGTGAAACACGATCAGGTAGGCCAGCGCGAGACAGTTTGCCGCGATGAGATGCGCGACCGGCAACTCGAGCGCAAT
>DASUOZ010000089.1:0-2082 GCA_036276375.1 Pyrinomonadaceae bacterium
CGGATAAAAAGCAAGTACATAAGCTGAACTCACTTCCTCTGCCAGCGCGCGAAACAGGGGCGCGTAATCCCGCTCGTTTGCGTAAACGTTTCTGCCGCCCGTCAATTCCGCCAGCCCACTGACGTCCAGCGGCGTCGGCAAAGGCGTTTGCGACGACGAAGCCATCACGCGCGAGTACGAAGGCAAGGTCACGACAAACACGCTCACGTCTGCGGAGTTCGCGCGTTCAATGACTGTTTTTGGCGAAACTGTGTCGCCGACCGGAAAACCATCTGTTACGACGAGCACAGTTCGTTTCATCAAGCGGCGTTCGCGTGTGCGCGGCGCGCTGCGCACCAGCAACCGGATCGCATCGTCAACGGCGTCGTAAGTGTGTGTGGAAAGACCGTTCGACGGATCGCGCTTGATGCGATCGACTGAGTCTTCGAGCTTCTTCGGGTCGGAAGTAAACTTCTGCACCTGCTTCACGCGCATGCCAAACGTGATCACCGCGTAAGAAACGGGATGAGTTGATAACTGGTTCGAGAACGAGCGCAGCGCCACTCGCAAGCGCTCCATCTCGTCGGCCGTCATGCTTCCGGACACGTCGAGAGCAAAAACGATGGCCAACGGGCGCATCTCGCCTTGCCGTTTTTCGAGTTGAAAAAAGGAGATTGGCTGTTCGACGTCGTCGGAAAAAAGCTTGAAATCTTCCTGGCGCAGGTTTCTAACAGCCCCTCCATCTGCATCCAAGGCGGTGACGTCGACCGAGACGAGGTCTGTATCGACGCGGATGACGTCTTCCGGCTCCTGTTCTTTGGGAAACACCTTGCGCGGCCGTTCAGTTTGGGGCGCGGGCTCTTGCGCCGGCGGCGTGGACGTTTGCGCATTGGGCGCAGCCAGGGCGATTAGCAAGAGGAAGGGAAGGGAAATTCGCGCTGCAAAAGCCGCTCGTTTTTTGGGCATTAATACTCTTTCCTGGAGGCGCTGGCTCGGATTATACGATATGATTCGGCAACAGATTACATGGACTCTTTACGTGGAGGAATGCCTGTGAAGTTCACCAAAACTGTTTTGACGCTCGCCATAATGATGGTCGCTGCAACGGTCTCGCTTGCCCAGGACAAATCGCTGGGCGCGATCAAGGGAAAAGTGCGAGTCGAGACGGGAACGCCGTCGGGCGTGACGGTTGTCGTGAGACGTGGTGAAACTGAAGTGACCCGCGTAGAGACGCAGAAGAATGGTGAGTTTCTTGTGTCGCGACTCATGCCGGGCAAATATGGTCTCACGTTTCGTAAAGCGGGTTTGAGCATCGGCACCATGGAGGACGTCGAAGTCAAAGCCGGCAAGACGCGTTCGCTCGGCGACCGGTTGATCCTCACGATCGACGAGGGTTCGATCGCTTTCATCGGCGGGAGTGTTTTCGCCGCGGACGGCCGCAGCGTGCCGAACGCGAAGGTTGAGCTGGCGCGCATCATGGAAGATGGGTCGGTGAAGAAGATCGACGGCCGGATTACGACCGAGACCGGATCGTTTAAGTTTCGCTTGTCGCCGGAACCGGCGAAGTATCGTGTAAGCGTGAAGGCTGGCGGCGCCGAGGCGGTCAGTAAGGACGTCGAGATCGACGGTGCGGCGGTTTATCGCGTGGCGTTGTCGCTGCCGCCGAAATCCTAGTTGCCCCAACCGATGGAAGAAGAGAATCGTGAAGAGTTTCTAACAGCGAAACAGCTTGCCAGGCACTTGCAGGTCAGTGAATCGACTGTGAGACGGCTGGCGGCGAAGCGTCGCATTCCCTCCGTACGACTGACCCCACGAATCATCCGCTTTCACCTGGACGCTGTGCGTGAGGCGCTCGAAGTTCCGCGTCATCGGATTCGTCACGGGGAATACGTTGAACGTGTGGACGACGCGCAGCTTTCGTTTGACGACCTGTTGGTGTTGAGCTAGGCAGGGGATTTTAAGCGCAAACGTGAGGTGCGCCGCAACGATCTTGCGCGCGCTACGCTCAACGGCGCCCGTTGAATTCAACCCACTTGTCTCCCTGTTTCACGTAGATCCGAGGCTGGCGGATCTTAAAATTCTTAAACCCCGGATTCTGCGCCA
>DASUOZ010000090.1:0-4567 GCA_036276375.1 Pyrinomonadaceae bacterium
GCGAATCACTGCCTTCACCCGCCAGTCTCGCGCAACAACTCTCTGTCGACAAAGGCGAGGTCCAGCGCGCGTATTACGAGCTGGAACATCTCGGTCTGATCACAAAGAAGACGAGCAAGGACTTCCTCGGCAAGCCTAAAGTCGAGTATCGCGTGACGTAAGGCCCATTCAATCCGGCGTTGTGACGAAGGCGATGAGCGCGTGCTATGCTTGCGTTCGCTAAACGAAGCACACGCGAAAGTGGCGGAATTGGCAGACGCGCCAGACTTAGGATCTGGTACCGAAAGGTGTGGGGGTTCGAGTCCCCCCTTTCGCACCAACTCAAGGGTTACGAACCAAAAAGATGAAAACTGAAGTTACAGACGTCTCCCCAACTCGTAAGGAGATCAAGATCGAGATCGAGGCGGCGGTGATACGCAGCACTTACGATCGTATCAGCGACGAGTACACCAAAGCCGCGAAGATTCCCGGGTTTAGACCAGGACACGCACCGCGCTCCGTCGTACGCACGCGCTACAAGAATGAGATCCGCACCGAGGTGTTGCGCGAGCTCCTGCCGGATGCCGTCAATAGCGCCATCGGCGAACACTCGCTCGCTGCGATCGGCGAACCAAACGTAGAACTCGACAACACCGGAGCGCTCGAGCATCTCGGCGATGAGCCAATCACCGTGAAAGTCGGCGTCGAAGTACTGCCGGAAATCAAGCTCGATAAATATAAAGGTATCGACGCCACTCGCCGCGTGCGGCCCGTCACGGATGCGGATATCGAGAAGACGATCGAGAACCTGCGCGATGCGTCCGCTTCAATGCAACCCGTCGAAGATCGCGGCGCCGAACTGGGCGACACCGTCACGATCAATGCGCGCGGAAACTTTATCGACGAGCCCGAAGCGGAACCGATCAGCGTTGACGACGTGGAGGTCGTGCTCGGTGGTGAAGGCGTGCAGGAGGAGTTTACTGACAACCTGCTCGGTGTGCGCGCCGACGATAAAAAGACCTTCTCGATCCACTACCGCGACGACTTCTCTTCGCCGGGTCTGGCCGGCAAGAAAGTGCAGTATGAAGCTGACGTCACCGCGGTGCGTCGCAAAGAGCTGCCCGAGGTCGACGATGAGTGGGTGAAGAGTCTTGGTTACGATTACGACGTCGAAACATTGAAGTCGAAGATCCGCGAAGATCTCGAAGCGCATACGAAATCCGACGCCGATCGGCGCATGCGCGACGACGTTATTCGCCAACTACTCGACGCACATCCTTTCGAAGTGCCGGAAACCCTGGTTGAACAACAAACGAATCAACGTCTGCAAAGCGTCGTGCGCGAGATGATCGGACGCGGCTACGATCCGCGGAATCCGAACATGAATTGGGAAAGTGCGCGCGAGGAGTTGAAGGGACAAGCGGCGAACGACGTGCGCGCAACGATGCTGTTGGAACAGATCGCCGAGACCGAAAATATCACCGTCTCCAACGAGGAAATAGAAGCGGAGATCGAAGCGTATGCAGCAGCCTCACAACAGTCGAAAGAGCAAGTGCGCGCTGCCTTGACAAAGGAGGGAGGCGAACGTAGCATCGCGCACAGATTGCGCAATCGTAAAGCGCTTGATCTTCTGATTGAAAACGCAAACATAACCGAAGCTGAGTGGACTGCACCATCCACAGATTCCACCGATGAGCAAACAGCAGCCGAGTAAGAAAACTTCTCCGTAATCTGCGGATGGCATTTCAACGAGGTCTGAAATTATATGGCTTTAGTCCCCATGGTCGTTGAGCAAACTTCGCGAGGCGAACGCGCCTTCGATATCTACTCACGACTGTTGAAAGATAATATTATTTTTCTGGGTACCCCGATCGACGATCAGATTTCCAACCTAATCGTAGCCCAACTTCTCTTCCTCGAAGCAGAAGATCCCGAAAAGGACATCAACCTCTACATCAATTCACCTGGTGGTTCGATCACCGCGGGAATGGCGATCTACGACACGATGCAATTCATCCGGCCCGACGTGACTACGATCTGCGTCGGCCAGTGCGCTTCGATGGCGGCACTGCTGCTCGCCGCGGGCGCCAAAGGTAAACGCTTCGCTCTTCCCAACTCTCGTATCCTCATTCACCAACCATCAGGCGGATCGCAAGGCCAGGCGACTGACATTCGCATTCAGGCTGAAGAGATTCTGCGCATGCGCGAACTCACGTCCCAGATCATCGCCAAGCACACGGGTCAAACGTACGACACCGTTGAGCGCGATGTTGAGCGCGATAAAATTATGTCTGCCATGCAGGCTAAGGAATATGGTTTAATAGACGAGGTCATCGCGCACCGGGAATAACACCGGGCCATTCCCTAAAGGAGCTTCCGCAAGTCTAAGAAATTATGGTGAGACGAACCGATGATACTCTGCGCTGCTCATTCTGTGGTAAGTCGCAGAATGAAGTTAAGAAGCTCATTGCCGGTCCGACCGTTTACATCTGCAACGAGTGCATCGACATCTGCAACGAGATCATCACCGACGATCAGCAGGCAGAGTCCGTAGCCACTCGCCCGCCGCTGCCGAAGCCCAGCGAGATCAAAAGTTTCTTAGACGAATACGTAATCGGCCAGGAGGAAACGAAGAAACGCCTGGCCGTCGCTGTTTATCAGCACTACAAACGCATCGAGCTCGGCCGCCGTCGTTCCGACGTCGAGATCCAAAAAGCAAACATCCTGCTGATCGGTCCGACCGGAACCGGCAAGACACTGCTCGCGCAAACACTCGCTCGGATGTTGAGTGTTCCCTTCACGATCGTCGACGCCACCACGCTCACGGAAGCAGGCTACGTCGGTGAAGACGTTGAGAACATCATCCTGAAACTTCTTCAGGCCGCCAACGGCGACGTCGAACGCGCGCAACAAGGCATCATCTATATTGACGAGGTCGACAAGATCTGTCGCAAAGACGAGAACCCGTCGATCACTCGCGACGTCTCCGGTGAAGGCGTGCAGCAAGCGCTGCTGAAAATCCTCGAAGGCACCGTCGCCAACGTTCCACCGCAGGGCGGACGTAAGCATCCGCACCAGGAGTTCTTCCCCGTCGACACGACAAACATTCTGTTCCTTTGCGGTGGCGCGTTTGTCGGTCTCGAAAAGGTGATCGAGAAGCGGCTGCGCAACAAGTCGCTCGGTTTCCACGCCGAAGTGAAAACCGGCAGCCATCGTCATGCCGAGGCGCTCGCGCAAGTCCAACCCGAAGACCTGATTCGCTTCGGACTGATTCCGGAGTTCGTCGGACGCCTGCCTGTGTGTGGCGTTCTGCACGAACTCGACGAAGGCGCGTTGATCAAGATTTTGACCGAGCCAAAGAACGCACTAGTCAAGCAGTACCAGAAGAAGTTCGACTTCGACAACGTCAAGCTGAAATTTACAGAAGACGCTCTCAAAGCTGTCGCCCGACAGGCCGTTGAGAGAAAAGTCGGTGCTCGCGGATTGATGATGATCCTGGAAGAACTGCTCCTGGACGCCATGTACACCCTACCCTCGCAGAAGCGCGTCAAGGAATTTGTCATCACCAGCGAAATGGTGGAACGCCGCCGTGCCGTTCCGGGTGAAGGACTCACCGGAATCGACGGCGCCGCAGCCTAAAGACTTTTATCCACAGATTACACAGAATGTTTTTCGGAGAATCTGTGTAATCTGTGGTTAAAAAGCCTCAATTAGGTCTTCCCCGAAAAATCACTAAAGTAGCGCGCCTGTAGGAAATGATTTACAATTAGGCCTCTTTTAATGTAAGGCGAGACAGTGTTTCAGTGCTCGCCTTTTGCTGCAAAAGACCCCCCGGAGAAAAGCTGTTTCAAACCATGGAAGAATACTCAGACAGAACCCCCGCAGACGTAGCCTGGTACCCGATGGTGCCGATTCGCGACGTCGTCATATTCCCCTTTACTAAAGTTGCTTTCAAGATCGGTCGTCCCGGTTCCGTGCGCGCGCTCGAACAAGCGCTCGCGAGTGATCGGACAATCTTTCTTGCTACTCAGCACGACGCGACAGTCGACGAGCCGTCGCCGCAGCAAATTTACGGCGTCGGCACACTCGGACGGATTCTCCAGTCACAAAAACAGGAGAACGGACAGATCAAAGTCGTTGTCGAAGGACGCGAACGCGCCACCACTGTGCGCGTGGAAAACAGCGACGGCGCTTATATGGCGCTCGTGCGCCGCGCTCCTGTCGTCAACGAAGAAGGCACGCGACTCGACGCACTCATTCAGAAAGTCGGTCAACTCGTAGAGCAGCACTTGCGGCTCGCGCCTGACACACAAACTGATGCGCTGCAAACCGCGTTGCGCAATCAGGAACCGTCGCATCTCGCGGACGCGCTCGCTTCGCAACTGCGCATCTCGGTTGAAGACAAGCAGGGACTACTCGAGATCTTCTCCACGCAGGCTCGCCTGCAACGCTTGATCGAACTTCTGGAAACTGAGATCGAGAAACGCCAGCTCGATCGCACGATCCAAACGCGCGTGAAGCGCCAAATGGAGAAGGCGCAGAAAGAGTACTACCTGAACGAGCAGATAAAGGCCATTCACAAGGAACT
>DASUOZ010000091.1:0-2839 GCA_036276375.1 Pyrinomonadaceae bacterium
CCTTACTGTCTCTGAACTCTTCTTGAACCGTTGATAACTCTTCGCGAGTCACCAGCACGCGGAAACCCGTTCCCGCGAGATTCAGCCGCGCGGCGTGCACGACAAAAGGACGCGGTTCGATCAACGAGTCGAAATAATAGCGATGATGAAATTCCTTATCTGCGCCGAATAGTAGCCGCTTAATATCGTCGGCCAGTGTGATGCTCGCTTCTTCGTCCGCTTCAGATTGCGTAAACCGGCGACAGCTTTCGAAATAGGTCGCGGCCGTGCCGGTGTTTTCGAGCACGTTATGTTCAAAACGACTCCAGGCCCGGCTCGCATAAATCAGCGAACCCGTTTCATCAAGCACTGCGACGTTGGAGCCACAGGCATCTACGGTCGCCCACAACATGTCGTCGGGCGATTGTTCGCTCGACCGGAAGGTCGGACTCAGTACTTTTTTGATAGAGCTCGGAAACATAGTGCTCGTCGGCTTACAGTATCTTCAGGTGCGAACTAACGCCTGCCTTTGAATCGACACCACTCGCGCTCAACACGGTTATCGCCCCTTTGAGAACCGCAAAGTCATCTGACCTGAAGTAATTAGTTAAATCTGTTTCGGTGTCCCACTCGCTTACGAGCAACGTTGAATTTTCGTCGGTCGCATCAAGATAAAAATCAAAAGTGCGGCAACCCTTCGCGCGCTTACTCGGTTCGAGCAGGCGGCCGATCGTTTGTAAGAACTCCGTCCGCTTCTCCGCCGGTACAGTTATCCTGGTGGTGTTCACGATCATGTCGGTCTCAGTCAATCGACACACCTCTGGTAACGAGCCCGCACAGCTCCACCTACTGCCAGTCTGTTTTTGTTGAACTTAGAATTCCGGCGACAATGCGGGGCGTCACAAATGAAGTCGGTAGACGTCTGTTAGCAAGAGGCGTGCACAAGTGGGCCGTTGGGGCGTGAACTGCGTTTTCGCGCGGTATTTCGAGAGTTTTAGTGTGTGGTCCCGCACCGAAGAATGAGCCCCGTGGTAAACCGTGGCCTCGGTATTTCGTGGAAACTGTGAAACTACGTGGAGTGAACCCTCAATTCGTGGTCGTGGTACTGCGCGGTTCGGCATCGGTAGAGGCCACGAAGTTGGACCGTCGCCGTTGTATTCCTAGCTTCATCATCCGTGTGCGCAGTGTACTCGGATTTAATCCAAGGATCGTTGCAGCGCCGCTCTTGCCTTCAATGCGCCAGCCCGTCTGCTCGAGCGTGCGGACGATGTACTCGCGTTCGACCTCTTCGAGTGTCTGCGCGCCGGGTTCGGCAACAACCGGTTCCCACCGATCAACAAGTTGCAGCACACCCCCCGGCGTATGGATCACTGCGCGCTCAATCACGTTCGCCAGCTCTCTGACGTTCCCCGGCCACGAGTGCACTTCGAGACTCTGCATCGCTCGCGGTGAAACGGATGAGATGCTCTTGCCGGCTTTCCTTCCGTACAGTCCGGCGAAGTACTCAACCAACAGCGGAATGTCTTCCTTGCGCTGCCGCAACGGAGGAACGGTGATCGGATAGACGTTCAAGCGGTACCAGAGATCCTCGCGGAACGTCCCTTTTTCCACTTCCGTTTTTAGATTGCGGTTAGTGGCTGCGATGATCCGAACGTCCACCTTTATTGTCTTGCCGCCAATTCTCTCGAATTCGTTTTCCTGAATGACGCGCAACAACTTCACCTGTAGGTCAAGCGGCAGATCGCCGATCTCATCGAGAAAGATGGTCCCGCCGTTTGCCAGTTCGAAACGCCCCTGCTTGCGGGCAATAGCTCCGGTAAACGATCCTTTTTCGTGACCAAACAACTCGCTCTCAATCAACGTCGGAGACAACGCGCCACAGTTGACCTTTATTAAAGGCTTGTCCTTCCGATTGCTCGCGCCGTGAATCGCACGGGCGACGAGTTCCTTTCCCGTTCCCGTCTCGCCCGTAATGAGCACGGTCGTGTTTGTAGGCGCCACCTGGGAGACTTTGAAAAGCACGTATTTGATCGCGTCGCTCTGACCGATGATTTCGCCAAACTTGTCGTCGAGTTGCAGCTCCTGCTGAAGCGAGATGTTCTCCGCCTCTAGTTGGTTTTTTAACTGATGAAGTTCTGCGTGCGCCGTCTGTAAAGCGACTTCCGACTCTTTGCGCTCCGTAATATCTACGCAAGTACCGATATAGCCTATAAACGCCCCGTCGGGAGCAAAGCGAGGGATGCCCGAAGCGAGTATCCAACGATACTCTCCGTTTTGCCGGCGCATGCGGTATTCCAGTTCAAACGGTTGTCGTTCGTTGAACTTGCTCTCGTACGTATGAAGACAACTGTCGTAGTCCTCTGCATGAATGGCCTCGGTCCAGCCCGTACCGAGCTCTTCTTTTTCACTTCGGCCGCTGAAATCAAGCCAACGTTTATTGACGTAGGTACATTTCATGTCCGTGCCAGTCGCCCAAATCATTGCCGGCACGGTGTCGACGGTGATTCGGAAGCGCTCTTCAGTCTCACGCAGTAACTGTTCGCCGGCGAGACTTCTCGTGCGAGCTATTAGTAAGAAAAGGATAAGAAGTGCCTGGATGAGAATGACTGCAGCAATGATGATCCATTGCCAGTCAGAAAACGACGCAAGGAATGGCTCCGGCACGACCCAGGAAAGATCTGCACCCAGAAACGGTTCCCGCGGGGAGAAAGACGGTCCCATAACTACACACTCGAGGTTCTTTTGTTACTCTCCTCCTGACTTCCTCAGAGTGCTTGGGCGAGAACACATCTTTGTCGGGAGAGGGATTTCTCGCGAAGTCTAAACACGTTAATATCGCAGTCGTACCTCGTGAATTTTG
>DASUOZ010000092.1:0-8835 GCA_036276375.1 Pyrinomonadaceae bacterium
GGCGAGCAGCATTCTTTGACCGGTGAGCAGATTCAACGCGGACTCGTCGAAATGAGCGCGCTCGGTTTTCAACGTTTGGTCGAGGAGCGTCCGTGCTTCTGTGTTCTTGCCTGTCTGAATTAACAAGCGAATCGCGTGGTAACGTGCTGAGGCAAACGCCGCCGACCGACTGTTCACCTTTTGCGCTTCCACGAGCAGTTCGTTTGCTCTTGGGTGTTGGCCGTCGATGAGACTCAAGGCGGCGATCAGCCACGGCTGTGAGCGAGTGGCGTCGGACCGAGAGGCTTGCCACTGCGACACAGCATGTCCTTTAGCTGCGTCGCTGGTATCTTGAAACGTAGCGATCCAATCCGTCAGATCTTCTTCCTTTGGGACCGTCGCACTGCGCGTCTCCGCCTCATCCTCCCCCAAAAAACCGTCGAGCAGCACCGTGTAATCCCACAGGTCTTGTTTCAAATTCGCATTTGGTGTTTTGGACGTCAGCGTCTGCGCCAACTCGTTCAGCCTCTCGGCCGGATGCGCTCGCAAGCGAATGAGATTGAGCAGCCGAGCCGAGGCGGAATGCAACGAGCTGAGATTTTTATCGGCCAGAATCTTGCGCAACTGCGCCTCAGCGCCGGTGAGTGACTCCTGCTTCTGTTCGGGCGGACCAAGACTGCCTTTGCGCGCCAGAGTGCGCGCGACCAGATAGGTTGCATTGGCTCGCCACGGCGAGGCGCTGTCCGCCGCAATCGATTCAAAACGCTTTTTCGCTTCGTCGAAATTAGTCGCATAGAAGTTGGCCGCCGCGATCTGGTAAGCGCGATCGGCGCGCATCAGCGCGTCGGCGTCTGACGGAAGTTCCGCGGGAATCAAGCTGCCTTCGGCGCAGTTGCTGAATACCTGATCCTGCGCTTCGAGCCACGTTCTGACGTGCGCACTATCAGCGCCGTGCTTCGCGATTCGTTCGCTGAGCGTGGCGACGGCCGTGTCGAAAGAATCTTTTTGGCAGTTTAAGTACGACTCATACTCGTTTGGCTTCTCACGGCTGCGATAAACCGAGATCGGCGCGGGATCCTGGGTAACGACTTTTCGACGCGCTTCCAGCCACGTCTTCAACCAAACCTCGTCACCCGCCGACCAACCAAATTGAAGCCGGTCCTGCCACAGTGACGTCAGTGCTTTTTGTTCGTCGGGAGTGAAACCCGAACCGGAAAGATAGCGATACGCGACGTAAAGATACGAGCGGGCGTAAGTCGGCTGCACGACGCCGATGCGACCACCAGCGAAGCGCTCCAGCGGATAGCCGGGATGGACCGTATGCACAAACACGGCCTCCAGCATGAATGGACCACACGCACGTGCGGGCGACGTCGTTGAGAGCAAGAGGCCAAACGCGAGCAAGGCTGCGACAAGGGAATAAAAACGCGCGCGTCTCATTTTCTGTACGTCTCCATTGCGGCAGTGAAGGAATCTTTGGTCCACGGTTTGGGATTGAAGATGTAAAGGCGATCTACCGCGGGCGCTTTAACGGGTTCGTCCGTGGAAACACCGGCTGCGTTTTGACACATACGCGACTCGAACGCCCGGCCTGTTTCGAGGCGCCACTGGAACTGACGTCCGTCCACGCCGAGGCGGAAGAGCATCGGCACGGCTTCATCGACGGGCAGATCGCCCAGCCAGTCGTCGCCGGCGCACCACGAAGCGAGCGCCGTCATCGACAACGCCGAGTCGGCCGGAAGTTGCCGCCGAACTTCTTGCAGAATTTCCCGGTATAACTTTCGTTCGTGGACCAGGGCGTCGTAGTCGATCTGGACCACGTCGGCGCGGTCAGCTAAATCGGCAATCTCTTTCCCTATTTTTTTCACCCGATCGGGTCCAGACCAACTTTGCTTCGCGTCGGTGTCAATACGGACCACTGCGATGACCCGCGTACCTGGCGCGAGTTGCAACGGCTGAAGCCGTGGCCGCACGGTCATCAAGTCGCCGCGCAGATCTATTGTTTTCGCGAGATAGGCGACGCCGGTGGTGTGCGGATCGATGAACGAGAGGTCTTCCGGGCGTTCCCACGCCCACAGGATCACCGGAGGCAGAGTCTGGAGCGGCGCTGTTCGGTGCGAACAAAATGGCGCCAGCAAAACGGGCAAACAGATGAAGATAATCAGACGTGTCATCGAGTTTGCCAGAGTTTACACCACCGTTTACGGAGATCACACGGATTTCGTTATACTGACCCGCTTATGGAACGTGAGACTTTGGACTTCGACGTAGTGTTCGTGGGCGCCGGACCGGCGAACCTCAGCGGCGCATTTCATCTTGCCCGTTTAGCCAAACAGAACAATCTGGAAATTGAGATCGCCGTTATCGAAAAAGGTGCGACCGTCGGCGCGCACATTCTTTCGGGCGCCGTTATGGATCCGAAGGCGCTGAAAGAATTGATCCCGGATTTTGTCGAAAAGGGCGCGCCGCTCGAGTCGCCGGTGGTTGAAGATCACTTTCTTTATCTCACGTCCAAACGCGCGATTCGTTCGCCAATCACGCCGCCGCCGCTGAAAAACCATGGCTACTACATCGTTTCGCTGAATCGTCTGACGGCGTGGCTCGGAGACCAGTGTGAAGAAGCCGGCGTGAACATCTTTCCGGAGTTTCCCGGCGCCGATCTGCTCTACGACGAGAACGACCGCGTGCTCGGCGTGCGCACCGGCGACAAGGGCATCGATAAGGAAGGGAAGCCGAAGGCGAACTTCGAGCCCGGCGTCGATCTGCGTGCGAAAGTCACCGTGCTTGGTGAAGGTCCACGTGGGTCGCTGACCAAAAAACTCGTCGAACGTCTGGGGCTCGATGAAGGACGGGAACCGCAGGTCTACAGCATCGGCGTGAAAGAGTTGTGGGAACTGCCTGACGATCGTTATCCGGCGGGACGCGTCACGCACACGCTCGGTTTTCCATCCGATTCGCAGACTTACGGCGGCGGTTGGATTTACGGCATGCAGAATCGCGTGCTGAACATCGGCTACGTTACCGGGCTCGACTACAAAGATCCGCTGATCGATCCGCACGCGGAGTTTCAGCTTTACAAAACTCATCCATACATCGCGCGGCTGCTCGAAGGCGGCAAGATGATCCGCTATGGAGCGAAGACGATTGCCGCGGGCGGCTACTTCGCGATGCCGCGCACCTATGCTGACGGCGTGCTGCTTGTCGGCGACTGCGCCGGTTTTCTCAATGCGCAGCGGTTGAAGGGCATTCACTCGGCGATCAAGAGTGGCATGCTCGCGGCGGAGGTCATCCTCGAAGCGCTGAAAGCGGGCGATTATTCGGCCAGGCAGTTACAACGTTTCGAAGAGGTCGTGAACGACAGTTGGATCATTCCGGAGTTACGCAAGGTGCGGAATTTCCATGCCGGCTTTAAACACGGCCGCTGGCTGGGAATGGTGAACACGGGTTTGCAGTTCTTTACCGGTGGGCGGGCGTGGGGCATCTTCGATCGCGACCCGGGCCAGGCGGGCCACCTCGAGATGAAGAAGCTTTCGGCTTATGGGTATCGCGGCGACCAGCTCGAGCAGCGTTATAACGGTCTGCGGTTTGACGGCAGGACGACGTTCAACAAACTGACCGACGTGTATCACGCAGCGGTGGGCCACGACGAAGATCAGCCCGCGCACCTGCACGTGCTCGATACCAATATTTGCTCGACGCGTTGTGCTGAGGAATACGGGAACCCGTGCCAGCGGTTTTGTCCGGCAGCGGTTTACGAAATGGTGGACGACGGCGGGAACGGCAAGCGACGTTTGCAGATCAACTTCTCAAACTGCGTGCACTGCAAGACGTGCGACATCATGGACCCTTACCAGATCATCAATTGGGTCACTCCGGAAGGCGGCGGCGGACCCGACTACAAAGGCATGTAGGTTGGGTTTGTAAGCACCACCGACTGCGTCGGTGGGATACCTACTCCTAGTCCGTGGCTTGCGGATCTGGTTGCTTGATGTCGAAGTGGACCCGGCCGCGGATGACTTCCTCCAGCGCAATCCGTGTCGGCTTGTGTTTCTGCGGATCGATGTCGATGCGCGGGGTGGCCCCGCGCTGTAACTGCTTGCTGCGCTTCGCTGCGAGGATGATGAGGCGATATTTCGAGTCTACTTCCGGTACACCAGCCGCTTCCATATCCTGCTCAACCAACTCTTTCGTGGTAGCCACTCGATTACTCCTTCTCTATATCAATGCAATTAATCTTCAGCCGGCATGAACTTCTCGATCACCGCGCGCACCAGGTTTTCCTGGCGCACACAACGAGCCCGCTCGGCATAAATGATCGAAGCGAGCTGCGCCGCGGCGCGGTCCACTTCATCGTTAATAATGACGTAGTCGAAAGCTGAATACTGGCGCAACTCGGTCGGCGCGTTGCGCAATCTGACTCCAAGCTCCTCGGGCGTATCCGTCCCGCGGGCAATCAGTCGTTCTCTCAGAACCTCGTAAGACGGCGGCAAAATAAAGACGCTCACCGAGTCTAACAGCAACTGGCGCACACTCGCGGCGCCCTGAACGTCAACTTCCAGGATAATGTCGATGCCGGCCGCGGTTTCTTCAACCACCTGGCGCTTTGCCGTGCCGTAGTAATTTCCATGCACGCACGCCCACTCGAGAAACTCACCCGCCCCAACCATCTCGTCAAAAACGTCGCGGTTGACAAAGAAATACTCGCGGCCATCAGCCTCACCAGGACGTGGCGCACGAGTTGTAAACGACACAGAATAGCTAAGATTCGGCACCACGTCCAAGACGCGCTGGATGATCGTGCCTTTGCCGCCGCCGGAAGGAGAGCTGACGACAAACAAAGTTCCACGAGACGTTGCGGTTTTACTCAACTGAGTCGACGGTTGCAGTTCTTTCACTTTACTCGACATTCTGAACCTGCTCGCGAAGTTTTTCGACCTCTGCCTTGATCGCCAACCCAGCTTCCTTGATCACTAAATCAGTAGACTTGGAAAGCGTGGTGTTGGCCTCACGGTTCAGTTCCTGCAAAAGAAAGTCGAGCATCTTTCCGGCCTCGCCGGGAGCATCGAGCGCTTCCTGAAATTGCGTGAGATGACTGCGCAACCGCACCATTTCTTCACTGACGTCGCTGCGGTCCGCGAGATACGCTACTTCCTGGGCCAACCGCGCCGGATCTATCTCCACCACCTGCCCGCCACGGTTGAGCAGCTCGCCGATCCGTTTTTGCAAACGCAGGCGATAAGCCTCGGCGAGTCCTGCCGCGGCCGATTCGATCGTGGGCACAACCGACTCGATCTTCTTCACGCGATCGCGGAGCTCGGCTTTGAGGGCCTCGCCTTCCTGTTCGCGCATACGTTCGAGTTCGTCGAGCGCCTGGTCCACCGCCGTATCGACCGCGCTGACAATGCGTTCATCGATGCCGTTCCGAGCGGGTTGGAGCGCGCCGGGAATACGAGCGAGCACATTGATGTCGAGCTCACCGCCGATCTGAAAATCCTGCTGTAGTTGCTTCAGCGCGTTGACGTAACCGGCGATGAGCGGCCGGTTGAGCTCATAGACCATCTGGGCCGTACGTTCCAGGCTGATGGTTACGTCGACGCGGCCGCGAGTCAAACGCGAAGTGATCCGTTTCTTGATGCCGGGTTCGAGTGATGCCAGTTCGGCGCCAACGCGGAGGTGAATGTCGAGAAACCGATTGTTGACGGTCTTGAGGTCGACGGAGACGGAGAAGTCGTCACCCGCAACCATCGCCTTGCCGTATCCGGTCATTGATTTCATATCATCTGTGCAATCTGTGGCTCTTCTTCTTCGTCGGCGAATTGAAGTTCGTAGAGCTTTCGATACTGCCCGTTTTTCGCCAGCAACTCGGTGTGGGTACCCATTTCGATGATGCGGCCCGCTTCCATGACCACGATCACGTCTGCGCGACGCACCGTTGAGAGGCGGTGAGCGATCACGATCGTCGTACGGTTACGGACGAGGTTGGCAATGGCCCGCTGCACCAGGCGTTCCGACTCGGCGTCGAGCGCGGAGGTCGCCTCGTCCAAAATCAAAACTGGGGCATTTACCAGAATGGCACGAGCGATGGCCAGTCGTTGGCGTTGACCGCCGGAAAGAAAGATGCCGCGCTCGCCGACAATCGTATCGTACTTGTCGGGCATTTCGCGAATGAAGTCGTGCGCGAAAGCGATCAGCGCGGCCTCTTCGATCTCGACGTCAGTCGCCTCCGGTTTGCCGTAAGCGATGTTGTGACGGATGGTGTCGTTGAAAAGGACCGTCTCCTGTGTCACCAAAGCGATCTGTTGCCGAAGACTGCTGAGCGTCGCGTCACGGAGATCGATCCCGTCCCACAACACTGTGCCGGAAGTCGGATCGTGAAAACGCGGCAGCAGCTTCGTCAGCGTCGACTTCCCGCCGCCTGACTCACCCACAAGCGCCACCATCGCGCCGGCTTTGATCTTCAGGTTTATGTCGTGCAGAACCGAGCGCGATTCATTTCGATAACCAAACGAAACGTTGCGTAATTCGATTTCGCGTTGTAACGGTTGCAGCGAACCAGCGCCAGACTTTTCCTTGATCTCCGCGTGCTCGTCCATCACTTCCCAAACGTGCTGAGCCGCGGCCAGCGCCTGTTCCATGCTGTTTTGCAGTCGCGACAGTTTGCGCATCGGATCGTAACTGCGGAACAGAAAGAAGAGGAACGTCAGAAACTGCGACGTCGTCATTCGACCGGCAATGATCTCCTGCTGGCCGACGAAGAGCAGCAACACGACGAACAGAATTCCGATCAGTTCAATCGTGGGCGGCGACATACCCGCGATGCTCGCGCTGCGCAGGTTGGCGCGCACGATCCGTTTCGCCACCTTCGTAAAGCGAGCCGCTTCACGTTTCTCGGCCCGATACGCTTTGACGATACCCTGGTTCGCGAGTGCTTCCTGCGCGGTGTCGTTCAACTCTTTACTGCCTTCAAAACTCTCACGCGCCAGATTGCGCAATGCTTTGCCAAACTTCGCCGTCAGCAACGCGATGATCGGCGCAATCACGAGCGCGCCCAGCGTCAAACGCCAACTGTAATAAAAGGACGCGGCGAGAAAGAACATGAGCGAAAAACTCTCCCGCAGCATGTCGCGCACGGTGGCGGTAACTGCCGTCTCGATGGCTGCGGCACTCGTAACGAGTCTTGAAACGAGGTAGTTCGTGCGATGGCGTTCGAAGAACGTCGCCGACTGATCCAGCAGATGACCATAAAGATCCTGCCGCAGTTTGAGCACCGCCGACTGCCCGATGAGGGCCATCAGGTACGTCGACAAATACTCGGCAACACCCTTTGCGACCGTGAAAACGATCAGCAGAATGGAGATCATCTGCCACGCGCCAAAGGCGTCGCGGGGAATCAGTTTCTGCAAACCAAACAGTGTTGCGGTTGGTTGGCCGGGACCGAGGGCAAACGCCTGATCGATGATTGGTACGATCAACGCGCCGGTCGCGCTTTCGAGCAGACCGACGAGAAACATGGCGAAAGTCGCGGCTGCAAAGACTGGCCAATGAGGTCTCAGGTACTTTAGCAGGCGGCGAAAATCACGCATTCTGGTTGCGAAAGTCTCTGCTCAGTTGCTATAAGGAGGGCAGAAGTAGGTCCAAAAACTAAAGAGGAACTATACTTACCCCCGCTAATTTGCGTCAAGGCTGACCGATTTGCTCGATTTCGCTATCCCCCTTGAGTCCCCTCACGCGACTCCGTGCGAACGAGTCTGCGTGAATTTGAGTTATAATGCCGGTTAATTTGAGAGCGCTATTAAAATCCCTTCCGACAGGGTAGACATTGGCACAGCAAGCGACACCAAACAGCAAATACGCAGGCAAGCGTCTTCTTATTGCAGATGACGATACGGACATGAGACTCCTTCTCGCGGAGTACTTCCGCCGCCTCGGCTTCCAGGTTGAAGAACGAGAAAGCGGAATGGCCGCTCTCGAAGCGGCGATCGCGGGAAGATTTGATTGCTTCATTCTGGACGTGTCGATGCCGGGAATGTCCGGCCTCGAACTATTGAAGCGTGTACGGGACCGCGGGATTCAAACGCCGGCACTCTTCCTGACCGCGCATGACGCGCTCGACGACAAGGTCGCCGGTTTCGAAGCCGGCGCCGATGATTATCTCGCCAAGCCGTTTAGTCCGCGCGAACTGGAGTATCGCGTCGAGGCGTTGTTGCGCCGCGGCGGTTCCGTGCCGCAGGAGCAGGACGGCGAACGAATCGAAGTCGGCGATTTAGTGATCGACAAACGCCGGCACGAAGTGATTCGCAACGGTTATCGCGTCGATCTCACGCCCCTCGAGTTTCAAATTCTCGAGCTGCTCGCGTCAGAGCCGGGCCGCGCCTGGTCGCGCAATGCGTTACTCGATCGCGTCTGGAGCACCGATTACGAAGGTTATCAACGCAATATCGATCCACACATCAATCGTTTGCGGAAGAAACTTGAAGCCGATCCGAAGAACCCGCGCTACGTGCTGACGGTGCGTGGCGTTGGTTACAAGCTCAACGAGATTCCCTGATGCTTTGGTGGATCGGATCAGGCCTCATAGTTGGCTGGCTTATTTTGTTAATTGTTCATCCAGTGGGCTGGATGCATCTGCTGTTGCTCTCGGGAATTTCTGTGCTCGTGGTCCAAATCGCAGCTCACCGAAAGACCAAAGCTTCCCGTGATATTCGTGGTTAAAGTGTCTTGACCTCGCCGTATGCTTCGGCAACAATGCGTCTGTTTACGGCATCAAGAGCACCAGGAGTTGATTGCCATGACTAATACACGCCTTGGTCGATACTTCGTTTTTGCGCTTAGCGTCTGCTTACTGTCTCTCTCCAC
>DASUOZ010000093.1:0-3150 GCA_036276375.1 Pyrinomonadaceae bacterium
CGGGCGGCAGTCATCACCCGGAAGCGGAACAAAAGGACGGCAACGGCAGTAACGGCCGAGGGAAAAAGCAGAAGCGAGAACGCAAGGGATGAAGCTACTGATCGCCAACGGATACGTGATCGATCCGGCGCAGCAGGTAAATATTCGAACGAGCCACGCGCGAATGCAGGATGTCGCCGATGATGGCGACTTTCAGGCCCTCGATTCGACCCTTGTATTCGCGAATGGTGAGCGCGTCGAGCAGCGCCTGCGTCGGATGTTCGTGCGAACCGTCGCCGGCGTTCACGATGGGCGCGTTGCACATGCGTGCGAGATGTTGCGGCGCGCCCGCCATCGAGTGCCGGATGACGATGCAATCGGGCGCCATCGCTTCGAGGTTGCGGGCGGTGTCGAGCAGCGTCTCGCCCTTGGAGACGCTGGAAGTGGAAACGCTCACGTTCACAGCGTCTGCCGAGAGACGCTTGGCGGCAATCTCGAAAGACGTGCGCGTGCGCGTCGATGATTCGAAAAAGAGATTGATGACGGTGCGACCGCGTAGTGCGGGAACTTTCTTGATCTCGCGTTTGGAAACGTCGCGGAAAGTTTCAGCGGTATCAAGCAGGTGCGTGATCTCGCCCGCGTCGAGGTCTCTGATCCCTAAAAGGTGCCGCCGATTAAAAGTTGTCGTTACGTTGGCCATAAAAAAAGCGGCCATTGGCCGCTTCCGTTCAAGCCGTCTCGGACGGCCTTTCGACGATTACCACTCCTTCTTCCTCGTCAAATTCCTGGAGCATCACCTTGATGATCTCGCTCTTCTTGGTCGGCACGAGTTTACCGATGTAATCAGCCTGAATGGGAAGTTCGCGATGTTCCTTGCCGCGGTCGATCAGCACGGCGAGTTGCACGCGACGCGGCCGTCCGAAGTCGATCAACTGGTCGAGCGCCGCGCGAATCGTGCGGCCAGTGTAAAGCACGTCGTCGATCAGAACGATGTTGCGATTCTCGATGTCGCCGGGAAGATCTGTGCGATTAACTACAGGCTTGGCGCCAACTGTTGACAGATCGTCGCGATAAAGCGTGATGTCGAGCACGCCCACTGGCGGGCGATAACCCTCGAGGTCCGCGATCTTGTTGGCCATGCGTTCGGCGAGCGGCACACCGCGGCGGCGGATGCCAACGAGAAACAGATCCCCCGCGCCATGGTTTTCTTCGACCACCTCGGACGACAGGCGCGCCAACGCGCGATTGATGCGCGGGCCATCCATGATGCGAGCCTTCTCGATGAAATCCATTTCGCGGGATACTATCAAGAAGCTTTTAGAGTGACAAGTTTCTGCTCTGGTTTACCCAGATGTGCCTAACAAAATCTGCGTAATCTGTGGATAAAGCCCGGTTCACTTTACAAAGCAGGGGCGACAAAGTACAAAAGAGCCGCTGCATGGTCTACCGCTCATTGGTGCGTCGGCTTCTTTTCAGTCTCCCTCCCGAGACCGCTCACGAATTGGCGCTTCATTCTCTTTCGTTGCTCCGGCCAAAGTTCATCAACGATTTCGTCGCTCGTCGTTATGGGTCTGAAGGATCCACTCCTATCAATCGGTTCGGCATCTCCTTCCCCAATCCTGTTGGCCTTGCGGCCGGTTTCGACAAAGATGGCGTCGCACTGCGGGCGCTGGCGGCGCTCGGTTTCGGATTCATCGAAGCAGGAACAGTGACACGTCATGCGCAACCGGGAAATCCGCGCCCACGTTTATTTCGCTTGCCGCAAGACAAAGCGCTCATCAATCGCGCGGGCTTCAACAACTCCGGGGCGGCTGCATTTGTTAAGCGCGTCGAGCGCGACCGTCCAAACTGCGTGCTTGGCGTCAGCATCGGTAAGAGCAAGATCACGCCGCTGGAACAAGCGACTGAAGACTATCTCGCAAGTTTCGAGACTGTTTACGGCGTTGCCGATTACGTGGCGGTGAATGTCAGTTCACCGAATACGCCCCAGTTGCGGGAGTTACAACAGTCGGAGCAATTGTCTGCGCTGTTGGGCGCGTTGCAGGAGCGCAATCGAGCGTTGCAGCAAAAGCATCAACGTCCGCGGCCGATGCCGCTGCTCGTAAAACTCTCGCCCGACTTGACGACTGAAGATCTGGAAACGATTGTTGACGTGGTTGTTCAATTGCAAATCGACGGCATCATCGCGACCAACACGACGATCGCGCGCGATCATCTGCTGACGGATCGTGCCCGCGTCGCGGCACTGGGAGACGGTGGATTGAGTGGCGCACCGTTGCGAATGAAATCTACGCGAATGGTTGCTGATCTGTATCGGTTAACGAAAGGACAGCTTCCCATCATCGGTGTCGGAGGGATCTTCACGGCGGAAGATGCGTGGGAAAAGATTGCGGCGGGCGCGAGTCTGGTTCAGTTGTACACTGGTCTCATCTACCAGGGACCCGGCATCGCCCGCGACATCAATGAAGGTCTACAACAAATCCTCACTCGTGAAGGATTTCAAAACCTTGACGCGGCCGTCGGTTGCCGCGCGGAAGAAAGGAGCAGTTAATTGAACAAACTGATAGTCGCACTGGACGTCGATACACCGGCGCAGGCACTTGCGCTGGTAAAGGAGCTTGGCCCGGTTGTAGGGATGTTCAAGATCGGCTCGCAACTGTTTACGCTCGCCGGGCCGCAGATCGTGAGAGACGTGGTCGCGTCAGGCGCGAAGGTGTTTCTCGATCTGAAGTTTCACGATATTCCGCATCAGGTCGCGGGTGCGGCGCGTTCGGCAGCGCAACTCGGAGTTTCGCTGTTCACGGTGCACGCGAGTGGCGGCGCGGAGATGATGCGGCGCGCCGCCGAAGCGGTGACGGAAGTTGCCGAACGTGAGGGAACCACCCGTCCCGCAGTGTTGGCCGTCAGTGTACTCACCAGCATGGACGCGAGTGCGCTGGCGCAAATTGGAATCAGCTCGAGCCCGGAAGAGTCGGTGTTGCGCCTCGTCAAACTGGCGGAACAATCCGGCGCCGACGGCGTGGTGGCTTCGCCGCAGGAAACTAAAAAGATTCGGGCGACAGTCGCCAATCCAAAGTTCTTAATCGTCACACCCGGCATTCGCCCGGCGGGTGGAGGCGGAGACGACCAGCGCAGAGTCGCGACGCCTGAAGCCGCGTTGAAGGCGGGCGC
>DASUOZ010000094.1:0-5249 GCA_036276375.1 Pyrinomonadaceae bacterium
CTTCATCCACAGATTACACAGATTCATTTAATCAATCTGTGTAATCTGTGGAGCCCCGCGTTCTACTGCGGTGGGTCGTCATCGGGGTCTGGCGGTGGTGGCGTGGGACTTGTGCCAGTGCCAGTGCCGGTACCGCCGCCACCCTCGGGCGGATCGGCGTCCGGATTGGTTGACTCGAACTTCAAACCCGAACCAAATGATGAGAAGGAGGTGTCTATGGTGGACGGTTGAGTCTGCATCTTTGTTTCTTTCCGCCGCTTTCGCGACTGTTCTGGGTTGAAAGAAAACTACTACTCCTCTACCACATTCATTTCGTCCCACTCGGCCACCATCTCATAAGCCCGGCCGAGTACAGGACGAGGACGCGAACCATCAGCCTGACCGATCAAACCTTCACGTTCCATCACGTCGAGGATCGCGGCGGCGCGTCCATAACCGATGCGCAAACGCCGTTGCAGAACGGAAGTCGAAGCACGCTTCATCTCAACGCAGATGCGCAGCGCTTCTTCAAACAACTCGTCGTGCTCGCCTTCAGTGGCGCTCAGTCCGAGTGATTCTTCGTCTGACTGCGTGATCGTTTCGTCATACGAAGGTGGTCCCTGGGCCTTGATATGCGACACGATGCGACCGATTTCCGTTTCGTCGATGAAAGCACCGTGCACGCGAATGAGCCGAGACGTGCCTGGCGGGAGAAAAAGCATGTCGCCGCGACCAAGCAGTTGTTCGGCGCCGTTCGTGTCGATGATCGTGCGCGAGTCGATCTTCGACGAAACGCGGAAGGAGATCCGCGACGGGAAGTTGGCTTTGATCAAACCGGTGATCACGTCGACCGACGGACGCTGCGTCGCAAGCACGAGGTGAATGCCGACGGCGCGCGCCATCTGCGCGAGCCGCGTGATCGACTCTTCCACTTCGCGGCCCGACGTCATCATCAAGTCGGCCAGCTCGTCGATGATGATCACGATGTACGGCAACGGTTTCCACGGTTCGCCTTTATCGTCGTACTCCTTCACCAAATTGCGGCGCATGATCTCGGTGTTATAGCCGTCGATATTGCGCACGCCCCAACCGGCGAGATCACGATAGCGGCGTTCCATCTCCGCCACGGCCCACTTCAGCGAACGGGAAGCCAGCTTGGGATCCACGATGATGGGCGTTGCGAGGTGCGGAATGTCTTCGTAAAGTCCAAGCTCGAGGCGTTTCGGATCGATCAGAATGAACTTAACTTCGTCGGGCCGCGCGCGATAAAGAATGGAAACGATCAGTGAGTTGACGCCGACCGACTTACCGGCGCCCGTAGTGCCGGCGATCAGCAGGTGCGGCATCTTCGCGAGATCGGCGACGTAGTTCAGGCCGTCGATCGTCTTGCCGAGTGCGATTGTCAACTTCGACCCGGATTCCTGAAACGCGCGCGACTCGATCACCTCACGTAAAAAGATCGTTTCGCGTCGCGGGTTCGGCACTTCGATACCGACGTGTGGTTTGCCCGGCATACGATCGATGCGAATCGACTCAGCCTTCAACGCCAGGCAAAGATCGTCAACGAGGGAAACGACGCGCGAGTATTTCACGCCCGGATCGGGTTTGAACTCGTAGGTCGTCACGACCGGCCCGGGACAGATGTGTTTGATCTGTCCGGTGACGTTGAACTCTTTGCACTTCTCGGCCAGGCGGGTGGCGAGACTGAGCAGTTCAGCGTCCGCCTGTTCGCTGTGCGGCGGCGCTTCGTTCAAAAAGTGCAGCGGCGGCAAAGCGTAGTCGTTGTAGTCGACACGGCGCGTGGCGTCGAACGGAAGTTTGCTCGCAGCGGGCGCTTCGGTTTTGACGCGCAGCACGGACGCGCCTTTGACCATCTCTTCGAGCTCTTCGTCGTCGTCAGTGTCGCCACTGGTAACGATCGCGCGCCTGGTGGATCGCGCGGTGACGAGCGGCGCCGGAGTCGAGGCTGCGCCTGCGCTCGCCGCGGCGGCTGCGGCAACGGACGCCTGCGGTTCGGCCGGCTTCGCTCCACGGAGAGTTTCGGCGCGCAGGACTTGTACCTGTTCGGGTGTTGGCGCGATCGGCTCTTTCATGAAATCCGCGACGCGCTCGGCAGGCGTGAGATTCAACGTCTGCTTCAACGTGCTGCGAGCAGCTTCGCGTTCCGCTTTGATCGCTGCTTTTGTTTCACGCCGCTTTTCGGCGAGGTCACGACGCTCCTGCCGCCAGGCTGCGAAACGTTCCGGAATCTTGCCGACGAACGCAAAGCGTGACGCGACTGCGTTGACGATGATTTCGTAAAGACGAATGAACGAGAAGTTGGTCGCGAGCAGCAGTCCGGTGGCGGCGATCGCGACGAGCAGGACAGTTGCGCCGACGTTGCTCAAACCGCTGGCCAGACCTTGTGAGACCACGGCGCCGAGCAGTCCGCCGGGTTGAACGCTCGCGTCGAAGAGTGGCCGCATTTGGGAGATCGAGAGGAGGGATGAAGCAGCGATCACCAGCACGATTAATCCTACGATCCGCGTCCACGCGTGATGGGTCGCATTACGGCGCAGGCGACGCCAGGCAGCGGCAAACAGCAACAGTGGGAGCAGAAACGACGCGAGCCCGATGAACTGAAACGCCGTGGCCGCGACGTTCGCGCCAATCGAGCCGGCCCAGTTTTGTGTCTCGCCCTGACCGGCGGAGTTCCACGACGGATCGTTTGGATAAAAGGCAGCGGAGATCAAACAGAGCGCGAGCAACGCTCCGACCGCGAGCAGGAGGATCGCCAGAATTTCATTGCGCCGGCCCGCGCGTGGAACGATCACGCGCGGCTGCTGTTCGATGTGTGTTGTTGACATGCAAACAACTCCAGGAGTGAAACTCAATCTGCGCCACAAAGAGGCACAAAAAGCACAAGAAACATCTTCTGAGTTCTGAGTTCAGCCTTCGGGTTGGCGTGTTGCGAAAACAAGCTAAAGCTTGAACTCTGAACGCGGGTTCTCCTTTGTGTCTTTTGTGCCTCTTTGTGGCTTTTCATTCTTATGCAGCCTTGCGAGCGAGCAAGTAGGCTTTGATGAAGTCGTCGATGTCTCCACCAAGCACTGCGTCCACGTTACCTCGTTCCAGTTTGGTGCGCGTGTCTTTAACTAACTGATAGGGCGCGAGCACGTAGCTTCTAATCTGCGATCCGAATGAGATGTCGGCTTTGTTTGCTTCCAGTTCGGCCGTCTCGGCGCGTCGCTTTTCGAGCTCGAGCTCGTAAAGACGCGAGCGCAGCACCTGCATGGCGACGGCGCGGTTCTGATGTTGCGAACGCTGGTTTTGACAGGAGACGACGATTCCCGTCGGCATGTGCGTGATGCGGACGGCGGAATCGGTGGTGTTGATGTGTTGTCCCCCGGCGCCGGTGGCGCGATAGGTATCGATGCGCAGGTCCTTGTCCTGAATATCGACTTCGATGTCTTCGTCAATTTCAGGATAGACAAACAGGGAAGCGAAAGACGTATGACGCCTTGCGGCCTGGTCGAAAGGAGAGATCCGGACGAGCCGGTGCACGCCGGCTTCAGCCGCGAGCAGCCCGTAAGCATACTCGCCTTCAACTCTGAACGTCACGCTTTTCAGCCCAGCTTCCTCGCCTGGTTGATACTCGAGAACTTCAGCTTTGAATCCTCGTTGTTCAGCCCACTTGAGATACATGCGCAGGAGCATCTCGGCCCAATCCTGCGATTCGGTCCCACCCGCGCCCGGGTGAATGGTGCAAATAGCATTGCGGCGATCGTTGTCGCCGGCGAGCAACATCTCCGTCTCGGCCTGGCTCAAGTCGTGCTCGAGCCGTGCGAGCAGCGTTTGCAGCTCCTTTAAAGAGCTCTCGTCTTCTTCGGCAAACTCAAAGAGCACTTCACCGTCGGCGATCTGCGAATCAAACTTTTCCTGACGCTCTATTTTCTTTTCCAGCGAACTACGGTTCTGCAATAACTTCTGGGCGGCTTCCTGATCGTTCCAGAAATCAGGCGCTGAGGCCTGCGCTTCGATCCGGCTCAGCTCTTCGCGACGTGCGGGAACATCAAAGAAACCTCCCGAGCTGGTCTACACGTGCACGGAGGTTGTCGTACGAAGCTCTCAATTCCTGGATTGTTAAAAGATCACTCATCTCGTCTGTCTAAAACTCCTTTTACTACTGAACAGGATCGCAAAGAACACAAGGACCGTCAGGGCCGTACACGCGTAAACAAAAACGTCGCCGAACCTCGTGTAGAACGTGCCGGCAGAAGCCGTCGGGTGAACTTGCCAAACGCGAACATCCGTTTGGAACGGCGCAGTCGCGTCGTAAACTTTCCCTCGCGCATCGATTCGCGCGGTTATCCCGGTGTTCGTGACTCGCAACACCGGCCGGCCGTTTTCCACGGCCCGAAACACTGCGTTCGCCAGATGCTGTCGCATCACTGCGGTCGGACCAAGATAGCCGTCGTTCGAGACGTTGATCAGCACATCAGCGCCTTCACTCGTCAGTCGCCGTGCGATCCACGGATAAGCCGACTCGATACAGATAAACGTGCCGGCGCGATGATTTCCGAAAGGCATCAACGTGTAGTTCTCGCCCGGAGTGAAGTCGCCCACGATCCCGGTTATCAAAGACGCTCCCGGTAACCATTGAGGGAGCGGGACATATTCGCCAAACGGCATCAGGCGAATCTTATCATATTGCGAGATCAGGCGGCCTTCTTCATTTATTAGCAAGGCTGAATTGTAAAAGCCGTTCGCGAGCGTTGGCTCAAGCGAGTTGAAGAGCAGGGCAGTCCGGTTTTGTCTGGTGAAGACCGCAAGCTGCTCCTGAAATGTCTTGTCGGCTGCATAGGTGAAGTTCATCGGCGACTCGGGCCAGATCACAAAGCGTGACGAGTTGTCGTCAGGCAGACTCTTCAGCGCGTTGGTGGTCATAGACCAGTGCCGTTCGAGCAGCTCTTTCATCTCGACGTCGCTTTTAACGAGTGCCATCGGCACGTTTGGCTGTAATGCGATTACGTGTACCACGGAGTCGCGGCTTGAGCCGTAGGGCGCTTGAAGAGACGAGACGACGTTCACGCAACCGACAAGAATCACGATCGCCGCCGCTACAGCGAAGCGTCGCAGTGTTTGGTCTAAGAGCACCAACGCAACCGCGCTGTTAACAGCTACGATCAAAAAGCTGACGGCATAAACGCCGCCCCAGTTCGCAGCTTGAATGAACGACGGGTGATAAGCCTGCGAGTAGCCGAGGGCGTTCCACAGTTGGCCAGTGACAA
>DASUOZ010000095.1:0-6847 GCA_036276375.1 Pyrinomonadaceae bacterium
ATGGCGTTCGGTGCGTTGTTTCGTACTGAAGAAGATATTGTCGAGCTCATTCGTGGAACTTACGACGCGCTGCGCGACGTGCTGGCGAAGATGGAAGGCAAGGTCGAGTTTGGTCTGAAAGTGAACTGGGACCGCGACAAAGTTACGGCGGAGCTCGAAGAAAAGGACGACGAGATCCGGCATTTGAAGGAACAGATCACTTCGCGCACGACCGGCTCGACTTATTTCGCGCGTATGCAGTTGGGACGTTTGATCGAAACCGCGTTGACTGACCAGGCGGATGCTTACATTCGCGAAGTCTATTCACAATTGCGCGACACGGCGGTAGCGTCGCGCGCGAACAAACCGATCGGCGATCGCATGATCATGAATGCGGCGTTTCTGATCGAGCGCGATCGCGAAGCCGAATTCGATCAAAAGGTGAAAGAGATCGCCGCGAAGTACGAAGGCAAGCTGTCGTTCAAATACACGGGACCGTGGCCGCCGTACAATTTCGTACACATCAGACTAAAGCTCGAACGCGGGGAAGGCGCCACCGAAGCAGTGGCCAGCTAGACAATGTTTCTGATCGACGATCTACTGCTCGCACCCGTCAACGGGTTCAAGTTCATTCTCGGCCAGATTCAAAAGATGGCCGATCAGGAGATCAACGACGATTCTGTAATCAAGGACCAGTTGCTTGAATTGCAGATGCGTTACGAGCTCGAAGAAATCTCCGACGAAGAATTCAAGGCACGCGAAGCGGAGCTCTTTGCTCGGTTGCGTGCAATCAAGATGCGCCAACTCGATCTTTTACATCAGGCGACGGCCCATACCGCCGAGTCGTCGAGCTTTGTGATTGAAGTTGGTGGCGACGAAGGTACGTTGGGTGAACCACGCGACCGGTGAGTCGATATTGTTTTTTTGGCGGTAAAGGCGGGGTCGGAAAGACCACTGCTGCGTCCGCAACCGCTCTCTTTCTTCTCAACAAACTCAAACCAGACAAATCAATTCTTCTTTTCTCCACTGACCCCGCACACTCGTTATCGGACAGTCTCGGTGTGAAGGTCGGTAATCGGCTCGTTAAGGTCGCCGAGCGCAAAGGCGCGAAACTGATCGCGTACGAGATGGATGCGGCGCTCGCGCTCGAGCGCTTTCGCGAGGCGCATGGGAAAGTGCTGGCCGAGATCGCCGAGCGCGGCACGTTGTTGGACGAAGAAGACATCAACGAGTTGTTGAATCTCTCGTTGCCGGGTCTCGATGAAGTGATGTCGCTGTTTGAGCTGAGTGAGCTGGACCGAAAGGGCGCGTACGCGCACATCGTGGTCGATACGGCGCCGTCGGGCCACACGTCGCGGTTGTTGCGTCTGCCGGAAGTTTTCACGCGCATGGTTCACGCGCTGGATCGAATGGGTGAGAAGCACCGTTACATGATTCAGCACTTTGCGCGGCGCCGCGTTGTCGCCGATGAAGTCGATCTGTTTCTCCGAGACTTGACCGCACGAATCGAATCCGTGCGCAATCTGCTTTACGATCCGCGCCAAACCAGCTTCACGCTGGTGACGATTCCCGAAGCAATGAGCGTGCGTGAGACGCAGCGATATTTGACGCTGTTGCGAGAGCAGGGCGTGCCGGTGACGGATTTGATCGTGAACAGAGTTGAGCAGGAACACGATCAGTGTGTGTACTGCCGCGGGCGTGTGGCGACGCAGCGGCCGTGGTTGAAAGAGATCGAGAAGTCGTTTGGTGATTTGCAACTGCACTATGTGCCGCTGATGGCGGAAGAGGTTCGGGGTTTAGACAAGTTGGAGAAAATTGGTACGCAGATTTGGAAGCGAAACCGATAAAAAACAGGATCGTGATCTTTGGCGGCAAGGGCGGTGTCGGGAAGACGACGGCCGCTGCGGCGCACGCGCTTGCTGTTGCCAAAGGTGATCGGAAAAAGAAAGTGCTGGTTTTTTCGACCGACCCGGCGCACTCGTTGTCCGACAGTTTCGCTGAAGAGATTGGTGAACTGAAGAAAGGCGTGGCCGGCGTCAAAAACCTCGATGCGATGGAGATCGATCCGGGTAAGTGGTTTGAAGGGTTGAAGCAGCGTTATCGCGTTTGGACGGACGAGCTGTTTACGTCGCTGTCAGGACGGTCGGGGATGGAAATACAGTTCGATCGTGAAGCGATGCGCGAACTGGTTGAGTTAACGCCGCCCGGAATCGACGAGATCGCCGCACTGGGAACGATCAGCGAGCTTTTAGATGAAGATCGCTACGAAGAGATCGTTCTCGACACCGCGCCGACGGGACACTTGATTCGCTTTCTGGAATTGCCGGAAGTCGCGCTCTCGTGGATTAGGACGTTTATGAAGCTGTTGTTGAAGTATCAGAACGTCGTGCGCGCGACGGAAGTTGCGGAAGAGCTAGTTGCGTTATCGAAGAGTATCAAACGCGTGCTGGCGTTACTCACCGATCAGGAGTCGTGTGAGTTTGTGGCCGTGGCGATTCCGGAGCGGATGAGTCTGGAAGAGACAATCGACCTGGCGAAATCGCTTGAGAAGTTGAAAGTGCCGCTGCGGAAATTGTTGCTTAACGGAGTGGTCTCGGAAGACGCGGCGAAGCAATGCCGCTTTTGCCGGGCGCGGCGCAAGGGCCAGCTCGAAGTGGCGGGGGAATTTGAAACGAAATTTAAAAGGCGCTCGATAGAAATCCTGATTGCGCCGCAACAGCCCCACGAGATCACCGGCGCAAAGGCGCTGCAAGATCATTTCCGGTCCTATGACTCATTTCTCGTTCTTTGAGTCCTTTGAATCCTTCGCCGCTGCGTAGATGTAGCTCTCGCGCGACTTCACCACGACATCGGGTTCGGTAGTCCTGACCTTAATCTGACGCCGCTCGCCATTCTGACCGGTGTCTTTCGGGTAATAACCCAAACTATATTGCCGGCCGAGCTCTTCCGCGATCCACGTGAACGCCTGACCGATGCCGAACATCGAGTCGCCGCTGTAGAAACGCCCGCCGGTCGCGTCTGACAACGCGTGCAGATATCGCACCGCTCGTTTGTAATCACCGGGAGAAGAACCCCGACCGCCGCTGCCCGGAAGTCCCGTACGCGGAAGCGGCATGTTGATCGTTCCGCGCCCGCCGGGCAGAGGAATTCCGCCGCCACCGCCCATTACTGTTCCCGACGTGTCGTAGTCGACTGAATAGATTGGCGCGTCTGACTCTGCCGCGAGACGCAGCGTAGTGTCGTACGAACCACGGCGGCTCGTAGTGTCGACACCGTCGGTAAAGAGCACGACCGCTTTACGGCCGCTAATTTTCGGCAGGTGTTTGTCCAGAATGTCCTCCACGGCGTCGTAAAGCCGCGTGCCTCCGCCGGTGCGCGTTCGTTTGATGGCGCGCGTGATTTCGTTGCGATCCGTCGTCGGCTTGCACCGCACCTCGATGCGATCGTCAAACGACATGACCATCACACTGTCATTGGACTTGAGTTTGGTAACGAAGTCGATCGCCGCGTCCTGAATGTCGTCGAGGCGGAAGTGCGTCGAACCGCTGGTATCGATGAGGAGCACGACCGTGAAAGGCGAGTCGGTGGTGGCGAAGTAGGCGATCTTCTGTTCGACCCCGTTTTCGTGGATACGGAAATTTTCACGGCGCAGAAGCGGCACGTAGCGGCCGTTGCGATCTAGCACGGTCACCGGAACGGTCACGAGCAAAGTGTCCGTGCGAATCACGTCGCCTTCGATCGTTTCGCCTTCCGGGTTGATGCGCGACTCGTTTACGTCAGGCGTACCAGGCAGCGTAGCTGTTTTTGTATCGGTTTTTTTCTCGGTTGGGGTTTTTGCGCCCTTATTGCGCCCCGATTGGGCGTGCAGGTTGAAAGGAGCCAGTAAAAGTCCCGCAACGATCAGTAGGAGCAGTAAACGGTTCTTCATAAAGAAAATAAAAGGAAAAAATGGGCAAACCGATCAAGGAGAGAGTCAAGTGCTTGGGCGTGACGGATAGATGCGGGAATAACGTTTGAAGTTTCCCGGTCCGGCGGGATATATTGCGGCGCATTTATGGCGACCGAAACCACTCCACCACCTGTCACCGAACTGGAAGAAGCAAACATCGTCGAACCACCCGATTTCGCAGGCCATCCGCGCGGACTCGGCACGCTGTTCTTTACCGAGTTGTGGGAGCGTTTCAGTTTCTATGGCATGCGCTCGTTCCTGATCTTTTATATGACTTCCGCCGCCGCGCAGGGCGGTCTCGGGTTCAGCGTGAAGGACGCGGCGGCCCTCTACGGCACTTACACCATGTCCGTTTACCTGACGGCTGTGCCGGGCGGACTGATCGCCGACTATCTGACGGGCGCCAGGTTGGCGGTGTTTCTCGGCGGCCTCATCATCGCGGCCGGACACTTCTCATTGGTGTTCCCTTCGATGACCACGTTCTATCTCGGACTAATCCTGATTTCGGTCGGCACCGGTCTGTTGAAACCAAACATCAGCACTATGGTGGGGAGCCTTTATCGCGAGAATGACCCACGCCGCGACAGCGGGTTCTCCATCTTTTACATGGGCATCAACATCGGTTCCGTGCTGGCCGGAATCATCGTCGGCTATTTCGCGAAAGGCGTGACTTTCAAGAGCTTTCTGACGTGGCTGGGCCAGGATCCGAATTCTAACTGGCACTACGCCTTTGGCGCCGCCGGCGTCGGCATGGTGCTCGGTCTGATCATTTACGTCGCGAACCAGCGACATCTCAAGCACGTTGGCAACAAGATTCCCAAAGCCGCCAGGGCGAAGGCCGAGACCGTCGTGCGGGAGCCCTTGAGCCGCGGCGACTGGAAACGCATCGCGGCGATCTTCATATTTTTCCTGTTCACGATCCTGTTTTGGGGAGCGTACGAGCAGAAAGGCGCGAGTCTGAATCTGTTTGCCGACAGGCTGGTACGCGCCGAGATCTTCGGGATGAGTTTTCCGGTTACATTTCTACAGTCGTTGACGGGAATATTCGTCATCATGCTCGCACCCGTGTTTTCGTATTTGTGGGTCCGCATGAGGAACCGGCAGCCATCGAGCCCGGCGAAGTTTGCGTGTGGGCTCGTGTTTATCGGCCTGGCGTTTTCATTGATGGTTCCCGCGTCGCTCGGGACGGCCGACGGTAGAGTGACGTTTTGGTGGCTGGTCGGCCTTTACTTCCTCGCGGTTTGTGGTGAGATGTGCTTGAGCCCGGTCGGTTTGAGCACGGTCACGAAACTTGCGCCGTTGAAACTCGTCGGCGTCATGATGGGCGTTTGGTTCCTGGCGGCTGCGTTTGGCAATAAACTCGCGGGCTACTTGTCCGGCTTCTTTGACTCGAGCAATCCGGAGCGACTGGCGACACTCTACGGCGGCATAGCAGTCGGACTGCTCGTCTCCGCCGGCATTCTCGCCATATTCACGCCCACGATCAAAAGAATGATGGGCCGCGTAACTTAATCACAGAAAGGAAAATTTCCCCCTTGAAATTCAGCTTCCCCCTCGCGTGCATCACCCTGCTGTTCCTGTTGGCAGCAGGCACACAAAAGTTCTCACATGGCCAGCTTGGCAAATTCGATCGCGACAATGCCGAAGCCATGCTTGACGCCGCCAAGGACGATCTCAAAAAGAACTACTTCGATCCGACCTTGCGCGGCATCGACATCGAAACCAAGTTCAAAGAAGCAAAAGAACGGGTCAAACAAGCCACCACGCGCGATCAGTTGATCATCACCGTCGCGCAAACCATGCTCGACTTCAACGACTCGCACACGTTTTTCGTTCCTCCTTCGCGCGCCGCCAAGATCGAGTACGGTTGGGAAATGCAGATGATCGGCGATAACGCGTTCGTGACGGCTGTGAAGCCGAAGACCGACGCGGAAGCCAAGGGCTTGAAACAGGGCGATCAGATCGTGTCAGTCGATGGCTTTGCACCGTCACGCGACAACATGTGGAAGATGGCTTACCGCTATTACGTGTTGATGCCGGCGAGAGGCGTTCGTCTCTTGGTGAAGAGTCCGGGCCAGGCGGAGCCGAGAGAGATTGAAGTGCTCACGAAGATCGAACGCAGCGCAAACGTAACTGATTGGCGTAACCTCTTTGTCAGTTACCTGCGCGAACGAAGAGACGTCGGCAAGGATCGCGCAGTAGAGTTTGGCAACGAACTGCTGATCTGGCAGATGTCGACCTTTTCCACGGACGAGGATCACATCCAGGGGATGATGGGCCGCGCGAGCAAGTTTAAGTCGTTGATTATCGACCTGCGCGGAAACGGCGGCGGGTATGTCGATGCCCTCGCGAAGTTGGGCGGCTACTTCTTCGATCACGACGTGAAGATCGCGGACATGAAAGGCCGCAAGGAGATGAAGCCGATACTGGCGAAGACGCGCGGCGGCAGCATCTATAAAGGGCAGTTGATCGTGCTGATCGACAGCGAGTCGGCATCCGCCTCCGAGTTGTTCGCGCGCGCGATCCAGATTGAGAAGCGTGGCACGGTTTTGGGCGACCGCAGCATGGGCGCCGTGATGGCCTCGCGCTACTACGATCATCAGACCGGAGTCGGCCAGGTACTCTATTTCGGCAACAGCGTTACCGTGGCCGATTTGATCATGACTGACGGCAAGAGTCTCGAGAAAACGGGAGTCGTTCCGGACGAAGTCTTGCTGCCGACGGGTGAAGACCTGGCGACGAAGCGAGATCCCGTGCTGGCGCGAGCGGCGGAGATCCTCGGAGTGAAGCTCGATCCGGAAAAGGCGGGCACGTTCTTCCCGAAGGAATGGCGGAATTAGAGCCACAAAGAGGCACAAGAAGCACAAAAAAGGCGTTCACGAAGGCAATCGTCCGGGCGCCGAGCGCCACTTTCGCCTC
>DASUOZ010000096.1:0-2885 GCA_036276375.1 Pyrinomonadaceae bacterium
CTTCGGAAAGATCGTCTTCCGGTTGGCGTGCTGCGGCGGTCTGGAGCAGCAGGTCGCGGTTCGTTTGCAGGTGCTCGCTGATGGCGTCGAGAGAAAAAGGTGTTTTGTCTGACTCATTGTTGTCGCTCGATGAGGCGCCGACGCGCGCTTCAGTCCACTCTGCATACTGCGCCTCCACTTCCTCCTGGCAATACAACAGCGACTTTACCGTGCGTTTACGCGGCTTCGACTCGAACGAATCAAACGATCGCTCGATGCCGCGCAGTACGATGTGTAACGGAATTCCCTGCTGTTTCCACGTTTCCATCAAGGCCCAGTCCATCGGACTGAGAAACAGATGCTTGCCGCGCCGGCGGACAAACGTATCTTCGATTTCCGTGAAGTAGTTGTAGTAGTTAAGTCTTAGTTCGTTCATAAACGAGGCGCAAGCCCTCGAGCGTAAGGGTGTCGTCCACCTGCTCAATGTATTCAGACGCGGGCGCAATCGCATGAGCGAGACCGCCGGTGGCAATCACACGCGGCGTCTCCCGCAGCTCAGCGATCATTTTTTCCAGCAGGCCATCAACCAGTCCAGCATATCCGTAATAGATCCCTGATTGCATCGCAGCTGTCGTCGAAGCACCGATCACTCTCGCCGGCTTTTCGAATTTCACGCGCGGCAGTTTCGCCGCCCGCGCAAAGAGCGCTTCGCTGCAAGTCGTCAATCCGGGACTGATCGCGCCGCCGAGAAATTCGCCCGCTGCATTAATCGCGTTGAAGGTCGTCGCGGTTCCAAAATCTACGACGATACACGGCGCGCCGTACTTCGCCACCGCCGCCACAGCATCAACAATCCGATCAGCGCCGAGTTCCGCGGGCGAATCGTAGAGTATTTTCAAACCCGTCGGTGTAGTGTGATCGACGAACAGTGGGGTTCGCTTGAAATACTTTTCCGCCAGGCTCGCGAGTATCGGGTTCAGTGCGGGCACCACGGACGCGATTAGAACGGCCTCCACTTGAGCGGCAAGCTGTTTGAAATTACCGAGCTCAGCGGCGTATTCGTCGCTCGTCCTCGTGAGACTACTCGGCACACGCGACTGCGCGAGAAGGTTCGCGCCGTGGAAGAGCGCCAGCTTGATGTTGCTGTTGCCCGCGTCAATCGCCAGCAGCATAGATGAGATCCTCGTCGTGCGTTGGCGTGTGGCCAAGCAACTGTTCGATCAGATCAGCGGCTCGCCCCGGACCGTTTTCCTGTTTGAGTTGGTGGCTGACGTGAGTCGCGTTTTGCTTGTACTCGGGTCGCGTCAGAAGTTCGCGCAACTCTTTGGCGACTCGCGTCGCACGGTACTTGTTTCGATAGACCGTCCGGCTCGTGCCCAGACGCCGCGCATGATCCGCGTTGTCTGACTGATCGAAAGCAAACGGCACGATCAAGGTCGGCACTCCCGCGAGCAGACCTTGCGAAGTGGTGCCCACACCGCCGTGATGAACCACGACACTCGCGCGCGGCAATAACGATTGATACGGCGCGTAGTCAACCGCGATCATGCCGTCCGGCAATGACGGCAGGTGGTTGCGCTCACCGCCGACGAGCAGCACCGCGCGTTGGCCCAACCGCTTTGCGGCTTGGATGCTCTCGCTAAAGAAGTCGCGTGCGACCCAAACAGCAGACGAACCCAATGTAAAAACAAGCGGCGGCGGGCCGGCATCCAGAAACTCGGCGAGCTCGGCAGACATTGGTGTCTCGCTCCCGCCGTCGTAAAAACAGAAGCCGGTGATTCTGGTTTG
This sequence comes from Pyrinomonadaceae bacterium, assembly GCA_036276375.1. Classification (GTDB taxonomy): domain Bacteria; phylum Acidobacteriota; class Blastocatellia; order Pyrinomonadales; family Pyrinomonadaceae; genus PSRF01. Next base: position 1,768 of record DASUOZ010000096.1, read on the forward strand.
CCTGGGCCAATCCGGTTGCGGTTTCGCAAACACTTCCGAAAACAACGCGAGCACGAGCGTTGGTGAATGTTGCCCATCAAAAGTCGGATTGCCGAAGTCGCTCAATCCCAGCTCTTCCCTGAACTCCGCGAATGCCGTTGCCTTGTGACCGCTCTTTGCGAGATCGAGAGCAAACTTCGTAAAGCGCGGACCAAGCAGGCTGATCTTTCTGGTCCACTGCCAGAATGGCGGCACGGGTGGATCGTAAGCCGAGAAAAATGATAACGGCGCCAGCACCGTCGAGATCCACGGCATTCCGGTCTTGCGACCGACAAGTGGACCGGCAGGCGCGGCCGGATGCGTCACCAGCAGATCGGCGCCCGCGACTCCCTGGAGCAGATCTTCGTAACTGTCACGCACCGCCGGGTAGATGACTTCTTCCATCAAAAACCGCGGGCCGGTCTTCGGCTGCATGATCTTGTCTATGAGATCGGCGGCCTGATCGCCTGGCGCCGGCAGGTTTGGACGCACCGGAACAGACTGCAACCCCGCCCCTTCGATCTTTTCGCGATAGACGTTTGAGGTCGCGACCACTGGCACGTGCCCGCGCGCTTGCAACTCCAGCGCGAGCGCCATGTAGGGATGAATGTCGCCAAACGATCCGAAGGTGTTCAGCACGATGCGCATTGATTCACTCCACTCCAAACTGCGGGTCAAAGACAAGCTAAAGCTTGAACTCTGAACGGCGGTTCGCGAGTCGCGTTATGAGTTCAGCCTTTAGGCTGCGTATTCATCGTCGCGGCTCTTACGTTGGTCACGTCGCCGGCTCGTATCAACTGAATGCCTTGAGCCGTTTCCAGCCGTAGTGCACCGTCGTTGTCGACACCGCGAGTCGTGCCTTGAAAGACTTCGTCGGAATTAGTAACGCGCACCAGCTTGTCAGAGGCGTACGAAGAACGGCTGGTCCAGGCCGCGACAATCTTCTCCGCGCCTTCGGGCTCGTGCAGTAATGAGTACCAACGTGCAAGTGCGCTCAACAGCGCCGCAAGTATGGCTTCGCGCTCGGGTTGGCGGCCGGACTCCTGCGCCATCGATGTTGCCACACTCATCAAGTCGTAGGGGAAAGCATTGTTCGTCAG
>DASUOZ010000097.1:0-2309 GCA_036276375.1 Pyrinomonadaceae bacterium
ACCATTGCCCCTTAACGTCTATGGCAGGTCTTGTTTTTTCGTTTCGTTGAGGCGCGGGCGGGAAGCTGAGTGCAGCCTGCCCCAGCAGCAGACTGCACTCGGTTTTGCGGTTATTACCGAACCGCAAGTCGGCACAGCACGAAGCCCTCCGGTGTCGTCACGCGGAAATGCCCCAATTCCGCCGTCGAATATATGCGACGTTGGGCTGATGCCGTACTGCATCCCTTCTGCAACGACCGATCCAAACGGCGCTCGCCGCACAAGACGAACGCACCGAGCCACATAGCTTCAATCTCATGTTTGAAGGTTTACGGATATGTTCCACCGTGAAACAACTACGAGCGAGTGTGCATCACGCTGAATCAACGATTGGACCGCGCGCGTGTGAGTCGATTAACTTGAGGATTTCCGCGGGGTGAAACGGCTTCGCCAGCGCCCCGATCGCGCCGAGTTTTTTCGCTTCGGCGAAGACTTGCGGTGTTCCGTGCGCCGTGATCAACAGCAGCGGAATCTGCGGTTGCAGCTTAAGCAGATCGGTGATGACCTGAAATCCGGAGATATCCGTGAGAAACAGATCGATGACGCCGAACCCAAACCTCAGGCTGCGCGCCTGGTTGAGCCCATCGCGACCGTTGGTGGCAAGCACAACTTCATAGCCCTGCGACTCAAGCACCAGCCTGAGCGCATCGCCTACTGAGGGTTCGTCATCGACTATGAGGATGCGTAACTTTTCGTTTACCACGGCGTCGGACACAAATCTCGCCAATCTTCAGGATTTCGCCGCGATGTGCGAATCAGGACGTTCAACCTTTATTCCCAGTTTCTTGAGCTTCCGGTAAAACGTCGGCCTGGGAAAACGAAGAATCTGCGCGCTCTTCTTCACGTTACCCGCGGTACGTTCGAGAGTTTGCATGATCGCTTCGCGCTCGATCTCTTCCATCGGCAGCAGCGGAGGAATAACGAAGCTCGAGCTGGTGGCGCGCGTCTGAAACTCCTCGGGCAAACAATTCGGTAGCAATTCAGGGCCCGAACAAAACAGCACCGCCCGCTCAATGACGCTTTCAAGCTGGCGAATGTTGCCCGGCCAGTCGTAACGCACCAGGCGCATGACCGTTTCCGGCGCGAGATCCTGAATTCTCTTTCCGTACTGTTCGTTGAAGCGCTTCAGAAAACGCCCGGCGATCAACGGCACATCGTCAAGCCGCTCACGCAAAGCCGGGACCTTAACCTTGATCGTGCTGATCCGGAAATAAAGATCCTTCCGCAGCACTCCTTCGTCCAGCAGCGCCTGAGTATTGCGATTTGTAGCGGACACCAAACGGAAGTTGACACTGATCTCCTGCTCGTCGCCAAGGCGGCGCAGCTTTCGTTCCTGCAACACGCGCAGCAGTTTCGTTTGCAAATGCGCCGGCATCTCCGCGATTTCGTCGAGCAGCAACGTGCCCTGGTTGGCGGCTTCGATGAGCCCGCGCTTATCGCGATCCGCGCCCGTAAACGCACCCTTTTTGTAACCAAACAACTCCGACTCGATCAGCTCGTGAGGAATCGCCGCACAGTTAATACGAATAAATGGTCCCGCCGCCCGCTGGCTTTGCGTGTGAAACGCCGACGCAATCAACTCTTTTCCGGTCCCGCTTTCGCCCTCAATCAAGACCGAAGCATCCGACGGCGCCGCCGTCCGAATCGTCTCGAAGATCCGGCACATCTTCGGATCACGGCCGATCATGCCAAACGTTTCACTGTCGCCCGCGAGGGTCCGCTTTAGTGATTCGTTCTCGTGTCTTAACGCGGTTAGCTGTAGCGCGCGGTCGACGAGCGCGTAGAGACGATCGGGCGTGTAGGGTTTCTCGAGATAGTAGTACGCACCGGCTTTGATGGCTTCGATCGTTACGTCGATCGAGCCGTAGGCCGTCATCAGAATCACTTCGACGTCCGGAGTGCTGCGCTTGATGTGTATGATGAGATCGATGCCGGAGGCGTCTGACAAACGCAGGTCGGTGATCACAAGATCCACGGGCGTTTTCTTGAGGAGATTGGTGGCGCTGGCAAAGCCGTGAGCAGTTAAGACCTCGTAGCCGGCTTCACTGAGGATCAGCTCGAGGGATCCAGTCACGCTCGGCTCATCGTCTACAACGAGGATCGTTTTCGGTGGATGTGCGATCAATGTGAGTTCCTTTCGTTGGCGGGCAATTCGATTCTGACCTGAGTTCCCTGACCCGGCCGGCTCTCGACCGTGATCTGTCCGCCGTGTTGGTGAATGATTTTCTGCGCGTAAGGCATTCCCAGACCTAGCCCACGGCTCTTGGTGG
>DASUOZ010000098.1:0-2049 GCA_036276375.1 Pyrinomonadaceae bacterium
GCCCGCGAGTGATGTGTAAAAACCAAAAACCACCAACGCCAGGCAGATGATCAACCCGAGCACGAAATCCGTGGCATACCAGGCGGAGAAGTCGGATGTGACTGGATAAAAGATGATCAGGTGCAGAAAAAATATCGCCGAGATAAGCGCCAGCAGTCCATAACGGTAGAGCACCCACGTCACCAGGAATGCACCGATCATCGCAAAAGGCACTGCCGCCGCTATACTGTCGTGCGTCAAGCTGAGCGCCACTGATGCGATCAACCAGAGCGCAATCGCCGCGACGCGTTCTTTGCGTAGGACGATGTAGAGCAGCAGCAGAAAGAACAGCAGTATGAACGACTGCATGAGCGCTGCAGAGATCTGATTCGTGAACGCGTGAGCGAACGAACGCAGTCCGAGCAGTTGCGTGGCCGGAAAATCAAACCACGGCATACTCGGCGGATGGCCCAACCACTGTGGGAACATGTTTGCGAAATAGAAGTTGCACAGAATTATTCCCAGCCCGAACACTGCTCCGATAAGTATGTCGCGTCCTACCAGCGGATCGCGGAAACCACCAGCCAGCAAACGGCTCCACGAAATGATTCGCCCTGGCCAGCGCCGTCTGACAAACGGTTCAAATGCGAGATAGACCACCCAGAAGAAGAAAGACCAGAACAGTATGTTTTGAACAGCGGAAATGAAGTTGAGAGCTTCATTCTCATCAGAAACATGATGGGAGGAGAACAACCAGCGCAGAAAAACAACCGCCGCTACGAATATCGCAAGACGAAAGGCGCCCTTGCGATCGCCGCGGCCGAGTTTCACATTGCGCCAGGCGAGGAGGGCACTGCCGAGCATCACCGTGATGAACACGCTGAGAAGAAGAACGATCAGAGCACGCTGTCTGAATCTGGACAAAGAAATCTGTGTATTGGTCGGTTCGTCCCATACTTCAAGGAGCTCGAAGTAAACAGGTTTACCGTCGAACGCCCCGGCTTCGATGCGTACTGTCAGTTCTGGCTGGTCCGGATATGAACCTTCCCACGCCGCACGCTCAGTCACGTGGTGCGATGGTGTATAAATAGGCGAAACCGTACGGAACTGCGACTGGTCCAATCCACTTTCGGTAAACAAAGCCGACCAATCGAACGAAGCTGAAGACGTGTCGGAACTCGTTGGTGGCGGTACGGCGTAGAACGAACGCAATCGTCCGAGCGTGTCGAGTGTGAGCGTGGTCATGCCGGGAAGATCTCTGGCGGGTGTGTCCTCGTCTACATTTCCGCCAGTCGAGACGTCGAATGGCTGTGGACTCTGACGGTGCCAGAAATAAATCGACGCAGGCTGTCCTTTATATAAGTTGTCCCAACGCGATGTGGATTGATCGTTGTCGTGAACGTAGTTGAGATATCGCCGGTCCAGGCCCATGCCGTAAGCGTAGTCGGCGGCTGAGTCCGTGTATCTAAACTTTTTCAAAAGTTCAATCGAGCGATCGCTCAACACCTCGGGCGATTTGTTCAAAGGCACGATGCGGTACAACGTTATGCTGCGCGACAGGAACGAAATCGCAGCGATCAGGACCAACACAGAAGCCAGGAGGGAGATTGCAATCGCCGGTTTCAGCCCGCCTTGTTTTGGCGCCGCGGCGACCATTTCGGGTGACGGAGTTTCGCCCGCCGCAAGTGCTGCGGCGAGTGGATCGCCACCCGGCAGAGCCGCTGCGACTTGAAGCGCCGAAGCAGGTCGCTTTGCCGGCTCTCTCTCGAGACAACGAAATATGACGCGTTCAACGAGTGGATCGAGTTCAGGAACGATCGCTGCGGGACTCGTCGGAGTGGAATCGCTTCGTCGCAGTTGCATCAACTCCTGCAAACTTGTCGCGTCGAAAGCTCTCTTGCCGGTGAAGATTTCGTAAAGCACGAGACCAAGCGAGTAGATATCGCTCTTTGCTGACAGCTCGTGTCCTTCGAGTTGCTCCGGGGACATGTACGCCGGCGTTCCGGACGTTTCCCGCCGGTCCAATTCGCTTGCAAGCGCAGCAATGCCGAAATCGGTGATGCGAACCTC
>DASUOZ010000099.1:0-3435 GCA_036276375.1 Pyrinomonadaceae bacterium
CTTGAGGTACTGGAAAGTCTGGGCGCGAATCCGGCTGCCGAGAAGGTACGCCAGACCTTGCGCGCAAAAGGGGTGCGCGGCATTCCTCGTGGCCCAAGGCCCACCACAAAAGATAATCCTGCCGGACTCACAGTTCGCCAGGCGGAGGTTCTCGCCTTAATGGTTGACGGGCTCAGCAACGCTGAGATTGGCAAACGCCTCTTCATATCCACTCGAACGGTAGATCATCACGTCGCCGCTATCCTCGCCAAGCTCGACGCACGGACGCGTGCTGAAGCTGTGTCTATAGCGCTTCACTCCGGCCTGCTCACAAATTAGGCAACGATCAACTCCAAAATAGGTAATACCGCCGACGCGGCCGGCGCCGCCGTGGTCCTATAGTCCTGCTCCGTTGACAGGCGATTCTGAGCGAACACAAGGAGCTGCGATGCCGCGTTACATCATTGAGCGAAGTTTCACCGAGGGTCTTGAGATTCCAATCAATGATCGAGGCGCAGAGATGTGCCGGCGCGTTGCCTTCAACAATGCGGAAGACAACGTGACCTGGCTGCATTCTTATGTGAGCGAGGATGGAAGGAAGACCTTTTGTGCGTATGAAGCACCATCGCCGGAAGCTATTCGGCGAGCTGCGCGCCGCAACAACCTGCCCGTCGACCGGATCACGGAAGTGCGAATTCTCGACCCATATTTCTATCGCTACTCAACTGAAGGAGGAGAGTCATGACAAAGAACTTGCAATTATTGCTTATGCTACTCACAGTGCTGGTGGTTGGGTTGGACCAAACTTCATTGGCTCAAACACCAACTGCCGGCCAAAGACCGGCAGACAATGTAAACACAAACACCAAAATGATCTACCACGACGGATCGATCATGGCAGGTGACCTTGACGTTTACTTGATCTGGTACGGTTGTTGGGACGACAACTGCGGGCTCGCCGGAAACACCACCATCCAATCGATCCTGCGAGACTTTACGTCCAGCATTGGCGGATCACCATATTTCCAGATCAACGTCGGCTACCCCAATCAAGCGGGGCAAATGCCTACGGGCGCCGTATTCTATGGCGCTCAAGCTTACGATCGATATTCGCGTGGGTTTGAGCTCACGGCGTCGGATATTGAGCAAATTGTTAGTGATCAGATCGCCAGTCGTGCCCTGCCTCAGGATCCGATAGGCGTCTACGTGGTGCTCGCGTCTGCTGACGTGAGCTCGAGCGCCACGGGTTTTTGTAACCCTTCGGCTCATCCACATCACGGATATGTTCCGCAAGTACTGGGAGCTCAAGCTAATTACGCCTTTCTCGGAAACCCCATGCGTTGCCCGAGTGTAGAGGCGCGACAGTTTTTTGCCAACGGTACTCTGCTGCCAAGTCCCAACGGAAGTGTAGCTGCGGATGCGATGGCTTCAACACTGGCGAATCTATTGAGCAGGGTTGTCACGAACCCCCATGGCGCCGGCTGGTTTGACAGGTACGGCTTGGAAAACGCCGTTAAGTGTGAAGGTAAGTTTGGAGAGACATATCTGACTCAAAACGGAGCTCGGGCAAACGTCAGGATGGGCCAGCGCGACTTCCTGATTCAGCAGAACTGGGTCAACGATCGCAAAGGCCGCTGTGCAATGAATCCGTTCTAGAATGGCTCTTTGCCAGACTGGTGAACCGAAATTGCCGCCACGAGCAGGCTGAGTTGTTATTAGCCTGATCGTGGCAGCAAGTAGACGAAGAAAATCGCTTTTCTGCGCCGGATTTCACGCTCCCATAACTCGCCCAATCACGACTTTCCCGATCTTCGGGTACAATCGCGCCCATGCCAACGTATCTTGACCTCGCTACGTGGCCGCGACGCGAGCTTTTCGAGTTTTATCGCGATTTCGATAAACCCTATTTCAATATCTGCACCCGTCTCGACGTCACGAACCTGCTAAAAGTACTACCCAATCATCCCGGCGTCGGCGTTGCTCTGACGTATCACTACTTTGCCCTGAAAGCCGCGAATGAAATCGAACCGTTTCGCTATCGCCTGCGCAACGGCCAGGTGCTGGTCCATGACGTCATCAACGGCGGCACGACACTGATGCTGCCAAACGAAACCTTCACCCTCGTCTATTTCGACTACGCCGAGACGTTCGGCGAATTCATCGGCCCGGCGCAACAAGCCGTCGCAGCGATGAAGAAAGACGGCACATTTCGCCCGCGACACGAGGACGACGCACGCATCCACTGCACCACGCTGCCGTGGATCTCGTTCACCAGTTTCTCCCACGCACGCAACTGGCGACGCGAAGATTCAGTGCCAAAAATCTCCTTCGGTAAGTTCACCAACGAAAACGAGCGCACGCTGATGCCGTTTTCAGTCGAGGTGCATCACGCTCTCGTCGACGGCTTGCACGTCGGTCGCTACGTCGAGCGCATAGAAGAGATGCTCGCGCAACCCGAAGTCTATCTGAACAACTCGCGTTGATGCGTAAAGCGCTCGTCCTGATCACCCTCCTCCTGCTCGCCGTTGCTTGCGTCGCGGTCTTCCTTGTTCGCAAAGCCCGGAAACCAGCTCCGACGCGCATCGGCTGGCGTGCGGCAGTCACCACGCTCGCCGGTGACGGCTCGCCGTCGGTTCGCGATAGTCAACAGGCAACACCAGCGGCGTTCTCGGACCCGTTCGGTGTTGCCATCGGTGACGACGGAAGCGTCTACGTGGCCGATGCGGGCGAGAGCAATCGCATTCGCAAAATCGCGCCTGACGGAACCGTTACAACCTTCGCCGGCGGCGCCGAGGGATTCGCTGATGGAGCAGGTTCTGGCGCTTCTTTCAACACGCCGTCAGCCCTGGCAATCGACTCCAGCGGCAATATTTATGTCGCCGACACGGGCAACAACCGCATTCGCAAAGTAACCGCGCAGGGAGAAGTGTCGACCTTTGCCGGCGACGGAACCGCCGGCTACCTCGATGGACCAGCAGCACAGGCACGCTTCAACGGACCAATCGGCGTCGCCGTTGATGCAAATGGAATCCTCTATGTTGCAGACACTTACAACGATCGCATTCGAAAGATTTCGCCTGATGGTCAGGTGACTACCGTCGCCGGCGCGGGACAGCCGGGATTTGCAGATGGCGATCGGAACACGAGTTTGTTCGACACGCCTTGTGGCGTCATCGCAACCGCAGATGGATCACTGATCGTGGCCGACACCGGAAACGATCGTCTGCGCAAAATCACACCGGAAGGAAACGTCACGACTCTGCCGGTGAGCATCAATGGCGACGAGATCTCGAACCCCGTCGGTCTCGCAGTAACACACGACAACTATCTCTACGTCACCGAGCTCGATCGCTCGCGCATCATTCAAATCGCGCCCGACGGCACAGCGCACATCATCGCTGGTCGTGGCGCAGGCTTCGCAGACGGCTCTGACAGCGCACGCTTCAATCAGCCCGC
>DASUOZ010000100.1:0-6330 GCA_036276375.1 Pyrinomonadaceae bacterium
GAGAAGCGCCTCTACTCAAGTGTGCGGGCTTGTTAAGAAGAACTTCTGAAGCGGGCGGAATTTATTACCACGCAGGAGAAAAGTCAAGAAGCTTTCTGAACTTCGTGTTAAAAGGTTCGAGCTTTACACCAAGCTCACGGAGTTTTTCTTCATCCTTTAGTGTGAGACTTCCAGCTAGTCTCCGCATATAAAGCTTCTGACTCACTCTATAAAAATCGGTGTACGGGAAAAGATTGTCGATTGCCAGATCTAGACGCTTAATCTGCAACCGCAGGCCCGACAAAATCGCCCGCAGCCTCTCTACAGAACCGACTCGATAAGCTCTACGATCATCGTCTTGACGGATTTATCGAACCGGATTTCTTTGAGCGGAAGTCGCGGGAGTGGCGACAGACTCAGAAGCGTTTAGCGGATCAGATCGGCGAGTATGAGAACGCCGCGCATGATTATGTGCAGGACGGTGTCCGCCTATTAGAACTCGCAAGAAAGGCGTATTTTCTATTCAAACAGCAAAATTCAAGCGAAAAGCGGAAATTGCTGAATTTCGTGTGTTCGAACTCCACATGGAAGGATCAAACTCTCACCGCAACCTTGCGCCAACCCTTTGATCTTCTTGCAGTTACCAACACGACTTGGCAAAGAAAAAAGGCCACCGGAAACTCTTCCAGCGACCCTTGTCCTGAGTGGCGGAGGGGACAGGACTCGAACCTGCATAGCCTTTCGGCCGGCGGTTTTCAAGACCGCTGCACTACCATTATGCGACCCCTCCGCAGTTGGGGTTAGAATATATTCACATGCGCGTCACCATCGGTCAAATCAATACCATCAACGGCGACTTGGAAGCGAACACCAATAGCGTCATCCGCGGCATCGAGCAGGCCAAACGCGAAAACTCCGACCTCGTCGTCTTCCCCGAAACCTGTATCCAGGGCTACACATCGTTCGACTGGTTCCTCGATCGCGACCTTCAGCGTTGCGCCCTCGGGCCACTCGACAAGATCATCCCGGCAACAAAAGGAATCAGCGCCATCGTCGGCACCGTACGACCATCCGGCTTAACCACCGGACGCCGTCTTTTTAACTCCGCCGCCATCATCCGCAATCAGGAGCTACTCGGATTCTCAGACAAAACCCTGCTCCCGGAATACGACGTCTTCGACGATCCACGCTACTTCCAACCCGCGCCCGAACGACATCTCTTCTCAATCAAAGACCAAAAACTCGGTGTCGCCGTCTGCGAAGACTTCTGGAACGACAAAACCTTCTGGCGCGAACGTCTCTACGCCAACGATCCCGCCGACGAACTGATCGAACTCGGCGCTGAAGTCCTAATCTCAATCAACGCGTCGCCTTTCAACAAAGGCAAGATGGGCCAACGTTGCGCCATGGTCGCTCATCGCGCGAAAGCCGCGAAACTGCCCATCATCTTCGTGAATCTCGTCGGTGGGAACGACGGCATCATCTTCGACGGCGCCAGTATCGTCGCTGACGCTCAGGGCAAGATCATCCTGCAAGCGCCACCCTTCAAAGAGTTCATCGGCACTGTAGATCTCAACTCCGATCTCGCCGATCAGTTCTGTCTCCCAGGCGACGACATCGAAACCATTCACGACGCACTCGTACTCGGCATCCGCGACTACGCCCGCAAAAACAGATTCGAACGCGTCGTGATCGGCTTGTCAGGCGGCATCGACTCCACCGTCGTCGCCGTGCTCGCGTGCGAAGCGATCGGCGCCGAAAACGTTCTCAGCGTCATGATGCCGTCGCCTTATTCGTCGCGTTCGAGCATCGACGATTCGGTAGAACTGGGCCGCCGTCTCGGTATGCCAGTAATCGAACACCCAATCTCCAACGCATACGAAACCCTGCGCGCAGAGCTCGGGTTGCCCGAACCTACCGCCGGCGGCAGGTCCATCGCCGCGGAAAATCTGCAATCACGTCTCCGTGGCAACATTCTGATGACGATCTCGAATGCCGAAAACCGCTTGTTGCTCTCAACCGGAAACAAGTCGGAGCTGGCTCTCGGTTACTGCACTCTCTACGGCGACACCAACGGCGGACTCGCCGTGATCGGCGACGTGTTGAAAACCGAAGTCTACGCGCTCGCGAATTTTCTCAACCGCGATCGCGAAGTTATCCCGAACGAGATCATCGCCAAACGCCCGTCGGCGGAACTGGCGCCCGGGCAGTTTGACGATCAATCGTTGCCGCCGTACGACCAGCTCGACCGCGTGCTCAAGCTGTATTTCGAGCAAAAAGCAACGCCGAAGGAAATCGTCGAAACAGGATTCGAGGCGCAGTTTGTGCAGGACATTCTGAACCGCGTCGAGTCGCCCGCGAACGAGTTCAAACGGCGGCAGTTGCCACCGACGCTGATTATCTCGCGAAACGCGATAGGCGTGGGCCGTCGCCGGCCCATCACGCATCACTATCGACGCGAACAACTCAAGTGCTAACGACTTGGGCCAAAGGCCGAACCAGGGGCATAGCCCCGTTGATCTAGCGAACCGGACCGGCGAGGCAGAGCCTTCGCCTCACATCCGGCGGCGAAGCCGGTGCGGGACTAGCGCCAGGACTGAATCGGCAAAGTGCCAGCCTCTCCCGGCGAGCCGTAGCCTCGCGCCACATCCGGTGGCGTAGCGTTGCCTCACGCCCGCAGGCAGAGCCTCGCTTCACGTCCGGGGGCGAAGCCGCTAACTTTGGGTTTACACGGCTGACTTTGGGCCTTGACTGAAAGCCATCAAATACGAATAATCTGCCGTCAACCCACTATCGCGGTGTTCCCAACACCCGATCGCCTGTCATTTCTCTTTCAGTTTGCGAGGTTAACGAATGAAACACACCAAGAGACTTACCCTTCTCGTGTTGGCCCCTCTGCTTGCGATTCCCCTCTTCGTCGTGCACGGAGCCGGCGGGCGCATCGAGGGAAAAATCACCGACCCGAAAGGCGCCGCGATCCCAGGCGCGACCGTGAAAGTCACGAACCAAACCTCCAAACAGGAGTTCACGGCGGTAACCGACGGCCAGGGCCGCTACAAAGTCGAAGGCTTACCAGCCGGCACTTACGAAGTGACCGTCACCGCCAAGGGTTTCAAAGAAGCGCGGGAAGCAGAGGTCAACATTGCCGACGATACCGTCAAGCCGATGGATGTACGGTTGGAGATTGCGGTGGTCGAGGCGGAAGTCAAAGTCCCCACCGGCTCACAGAAAGGTAATCTCGATCCCATCTACCAGAACCTCCGGCAACTCGCAAAAACTGTCGAGGATTTCGGTTCGTACGCCACCGTCAACAATCTCATCCTGAAACGCGATGCCGCAACGTTCACACTGAAGTCCGGCGAAATCTATTTCGTGGCTCCGGTCGAAAACAGATACACCGGCGCCGTGTTTATCGGCAGCGGCGACCTGTCAATGACTCCGCCGACGCAGGCCGAGAAGAACAGCATCAGGATCTTTACGGACCAGGAGAGTATCGTCGAACAGTTCGACAAGCTCGTGCTGCGATTTACCGACCAGACGTACGAGGAGGTAAAGGCTTCTCCGAACGCGACCATGAAGTCCGGTGGTGCCGCAGCCGGCCAGGCACGCGAGCTGTACCGCACCAATATGGATCTTCTTCGTAAGCGATTGCGCGACAACCGCGAACTGCGCACACTTCAGGACATTTACAATCCAAAGCAAGAGGGATACTTCAACGCCTTTATCAACGGCAACCGGTTCAACAAACTCATCTACGTTTACGATCCGTTCGGCGTCCCCGGAGCGATCCCGGAAGAGGTCGCGTTGTCCAGCTACGGAGAAAGTGACGGCGGCTCATGGGCGGCTTTCCACCGCGAAGACGAGATTAAGAAAGGCACCGCGTCCAGCTCGGAAGATCACCGCATCATCGATATCACTCAGCACGATATCGATGCGGCCATCAAAGGTTCGCACCTTACCATCACCGATCGCATCACTTTCAAAAACCTTGTTGCCGGCACGCGCGTGATTCCGTTCAATCTTTTTGGATCATTGCGCGTCACCAGCGTGCAGGATGCCGACGGCACTAATCTGAACTTTATCCAGGAAAGCAAGGACGAGGATTCCGACTTTGGCGTGATCCTAACCAAGCCACTCGAAGCAGGACAAACTCACCAGCTAGTGATCTCTTACGACGGTGACGGCGCACTGCGCGATTCCGGCGGCGGCAATTTCATCCTGACTCAGCGTTCGACGTGGTATCCCGCCAATGCCAACACACTCTTCGGCGAAGACCGCGCACTCTACAACATGACCTTCCGCTATCCGAAGCAGTTCATGTTTGTCGGCACCGGCGCGCAGGTCGAGCCCGACTCGCGCGACGGCGATATTTCCGTTGCCAAGTGGTCCAGCGGCAAAACCGAGTTGGCTGTCGCCGGTTTCAACTACGGCCGCTTCAAACGCAAGGAAGTTGCCGACAAAGAAACCGGTTACAACGTGGAGTTTTACGCAAACATTGAAGTGCCCGATGAATTGAAAGCGGTCCAACGCGACATCGAGCAAGCCGAGAGCCGCGGCGTCAGAACCATGACCACGCTCGGATCGATCTCCACCACGAGCATGGCCGACCCCGCGATCGCCGACGCGCAAAACTCAATGCGCATTTACAACGCGTTCTTCGGGAAACTTCCGTACACGCGCATCGCGATGACGCAACAACCTGCGGCAGGTTTCGGACAAGCGTGGCCCACGCTCGTCTTCATGCCCTATCTCGCTTACATCGACACGACGCAACGCGCCCAATTGCTCGGCACGCAAGGCGGCACCGACACGTTCTGGCGCTACGTTGCACCGCACGAAGTGGCGCACCAATGGTGGGGCCACATCATCGGTTGGGACAGCTATCGCGACCAGTGGATGAGCGAAGGCTTTGCCGAGTTTTCGGCGTCGCTGTACGTGCAACTAACCCGTGGCAACGACAAGTTCATCGACTTCTGGGAAGACCTGAGACAGCAGGTGGTCGAGGCGAGGCCGCAAACACGAGGTCGTAAGCCCTACACCATTGGACCAGTCACGCAAGGCTACCGCCTTAACAACGCGAAAACCGGCGGCGCCGCGCGATTCCTGATCTATCCGAAAGGCGCCTACATCCTGCACATGCTGCGCATGATGATGTACAAGCAGGGCCAGGGCGGCGATGCTGCGTTTCAAACCATGATGAAAGACTTCGTCCAGACCCATTACAACCAGGCCGTCTCTACGGAGGACTTCAAACGCACCGTCGAGAAACACATCACCAAGGAGATGGATATCGACAAGAACGGCAAGATGGATTGGTTCTTCGACGAGTTTGTTTATGGCACGGAAGTGCCGGCCTACAAGTTTGAATACAACGTCAGCAAAGACGGAATCCTCAACGGAAAGATCACGCAATCGGGAGTTTCCGATAAGTTCGTCATGCTGGTGCCGATCTATGTTGATACGGGCAAAGGTTGGGCGAAACTCGGCTCGGCAGTGATGGCCGGTAACACAGCGGCCGAGATCAAGGACCTCAAGCTCGGGGTTGTGCCGAAACGTATGGCCATTTGTGCGATGAACGACGTTCTCGCAACGAGCATTGAGAACTCTAAACAGTAACGGTTTTACGCGTAAGCTGCGTAAACCGACTTCACTTTGTCTATGAACTCGCGGCGGTCGACCACGTAATACAGCTTCAACGGACCCGACCCCGCGACTTCATCGATCAGCTTCTCAAACATCTCAAACTGGTCCGCAGCTTCAATGCCGTGTGCGGTGAGGTAACCGCCTTTGCGCATCCGGCGCAATAATTCCAACAACGTCAGCCGTCCCTCGAGCGTGCGACCGCCGTGCTCGTGCGACCTGCTGACCAAATACTGAACCAGCAAAGCCTCGTTATAAAGCGCCGGCGACAAAAACAACCTCGTTCCGTCGCGTTCCCAACCTTCCGTGATTCGCGAAGAAGGCCGGACCGTGCGCAATCCGTCAAACACTTCGGTCCACTTCTGTTTCGGTTCTTTACGCTCGAGAAACGCTTTCGTCGCCTCTATCAACCAGCCGGAATCATCCAGATCGAGCGAAATTCGCAAGGTGTCGAGCCAGTTGAAGAACGCCGTCCGGCGATCTGACTTCTGTTCGACGATCGCAAACTGCTCCGGTTTCTTTTGCAGCGTCTTCACTAACTTTCGCCGCGGTGCATCTGTTGTTTTGCCGCCTTCAAGGCAATGCGTGTCGAATCGCGCGTGCCAGCGTTTGGCGGCGTTGCAGTAAGGACAGCGCGGGTGTTTTTCTTCACTATCGAAAAACGGCCGCACCGCCTCGCGCGAAGTCAGCTCTTCAACTGTCGGACTGTAG
>DASUOZ010000101.1:0-5580 GCA_036276375.1 Pyrinomonadaceae bacterium
CGAATCCTGCACCTTCTTTTTCTCTTCGCTAAGCGTCGCCTGACTCTTTCGCAAATCAACCAGGCACTGTCGCATGTTTGCGGTCTTACCCAACAGCACGTAACCATCCGCGAACACAGCCGAGAACTCTTTCGCCGGATCCGGTTCGGTTTGCAGTCCTTCAAGCACCTGCGGCGGACTGGCTTCTCCCGTTACCTGCTGTAGCGACCTTCGCAAGAGTGCTTCATCACTCACACGCGCAATCAACACCGATCCATCAACTCCCGTCGACGGCTTCATCGTCAACAACGGCGGACTCAGTGCGGCAAGCGCTTCCTTCGGATTGTTGATCCCGTAAACCGACAAACTCGATTGCAGCAGCGAACCAAACAACACTGCCGGCAACGCGTCGAGTTTGAACGCGACCGCCGAACCCAGCGAGTTCCACGCCGCCACCGGTTCGCGGCTGCGATAGAGCGTCAACGATTCAAAACTACCGGGTACGAGTTTCCAGAAGTTCTCGTCACGCTGAGACGTTTGAAAAGCAGGCTCCAACCGCTGGACCACGCCCTCCTCGAGCGAGAACAGAAAGCGATCTTCAATGCCGCCGCCGGTCGGTACCGCCGTCCACGCAATACCACGCAGAATTTTCGCGGCACTCAACGCGAGTAGTTGTTGCAACTGCTCGTCGCCCGGCGCCAGACCCAGCAGGAGAGGCAAAGTCCACGAAAACAATTTGGCGGAATTCGCAGCCGAGATGTAACCAAAACCGAGTGCTTGTTCCGTCGCCACACCCGACCGCATCTGCTGAAACTCAGCATCCGTGCTGATGCTCGGACGCGAACCACTGCGCACGTCCAAACAGCTCTTTAACGCAGCGTCACTATTCGCCAGGATAACGGTCGTGCCATTGATCGCACCCACCAGCTTGCGATCGCTTCCCGGTATCGAGCATTCAAAACGATCACCGTTGTCGGTCGGTCCCACGCACGACGACGCTCCATAGGCAAACTGAGCCAAGCGCTTCACGCTTTCCACCATCACCGGTTTCGTGCGCCAACGCGACGTGTGCGTCTCCGCAATCAACGCCAGCTCCGGCCGAACCTTCAACGTGTCGTCCTGCTCCGAAGTGTTCAAGCCCACGACAACCAACGCGACTTGAGTTCGCGCGAATAGCACGCTCTCGACCGGACCAATCCCGGCGCGAGCGGCGGTAGTAAACAGTCGATTGTCAGCGTTGAGCCCTGTGCCTGTGATCGGCGCCGCAGCTTTCCACGCGTCAGCGTGTTGAATGGTGCGCGCCACATCCGCAAGACTGTTGAATTCCACGTAGACGATCGAATCCGCAGGCGCGTAATCTGCGAGATCGGTCGTGGCGGGAAGGTTGAACCAAATGCCGGCTGCCGCTATCAGGATTCCCAGCAGCACCAGAACCAGAATGATACGAACGAGCTTCATCCGGCGAATCCTAGCTTTCCCGATCAACGACTGGCAAGCCGCGGAATACTGTGTTACTTTGACTCGACTCCACGCTTATGACTTACCGCCAATTGTCTGCACAGGCCCTGGCAGAACGGGACTACGACAGTTTTCTTACGGAACTCGAAAAGTCGCTAACCGATGGACGAACCGATCCAAACGATCTGGTTCGGGAAACTCTGTTCCACATCTACTTCGGACCACTCCAAAAAGATCTCGAAGAACTCCCGCTCGGTGCACGCGCGACTTACCACAACTTCGACCCGCGCAATATCACTACCGAGCCTGAGTACTACACCGACATCGACTCAAAACTCTATCTCGAGCGCAAGCCGATGATCTGGCTCTGGCACATGTTTGACCGGTCGCCACTGGGACAGAACGCCCTGCTTGGACATCGCTTTCGCCAGATGCTGGCGCCGCTGATCTTTCGCCGCGTGGGCAACAACTTCAAGTGCTGGCACTTCGTCGAATGGTCCTTCGGCTACAACCTCTCCATCGGCGATAACGTCGTCGTCCACCGTCACGTCCTGCTGGATGACCGCGGCGGCATCGAGATCGGTAACGACGTCTCAATTTCAGACTACGTGAACGTCTATTCCCACAGCCACGACATTTACGACATCCACAAGGTCGCCACGCCACCGACGTACATCGGCAACGGCGTCCGGATCACCTATCACGCGACGGTCCTGGCCGGTGTTCGGGTAGGGGATCAGGCGATGATCGGCACGAGCGCCATCGTCACCCGCGATGTGGAACCCAAGCACATCGTCGTCGGGATTCCTGCCAAGACCGCCAAGGTCAAAGACGGCTAAGATCAAGGAACCCTAAGAACTAGCCAGAGGCTGGAACCAACGCCAGTTCGTTCCAGAAACGAGTCCTCTGAAGACCAAATCTCAGACCTTAACTACTCACATTCAATGAGTTAAACCATGAAAAATAGTATTTGACACTGTTTGGCCCATTAAGGTACTCTCACTCAGGTTAACGGCAGGTAGTTTGCCGTTGACCGGGTGCCTACCTGGTTTCAACAGCGGTCAGTCCCATTCCTGCCGTACCTGATCTCCGCAACCGATTGTGTTGACGCCTGCCCGATATGAACAACCTTTCCGACAAAGGGACTAATACGTTGATCCGAACGAACTCTGCGACCACGACGAAACTCGTCAAACGACAATTGCCCCGCGCGCGAAAAGCTCGTGCTCGTCTTCGTCAGCAAAACAAATTACGCGTCGCCGCGGTGAGGAATAACTAATCATGTTCAAAAAAGGCTCCGGCAAAAAGAACCTCGTCGGTCTCGACATCGGCTCAAGTTCGGTCAAAGCAGTAGAGCTCGGCAAAAAAGGATCAAGCCTCCAGCTCCTGAACCTCGGTTTCGAAAACCTCCAGACCGACACGATCGTCGACGGACAGATCATGGAGCTCAACAACGTCTCCAACGTGATCTCGCAGATCTTCAGCGAACACCAGATTCGCACCACGCGCGTGTGTGCGGGCGTCAGTGGTCACTCCGTCATCGTGAAGAACATTGTCTTGCCGCAAATGAGCTCGGAAGAATTGCAGGAGTCGTTCAGTTGGCACGCCGAAGAGCACATTCCGTTTGACATCGCCGACGTGAATCTCGATTACGAATTGACCAGCCGCTCGCAAGACGCGTTGCACGTGCTGATGGCCGCGTGCAAGAGCGACAAGATCGCAAACGTGAAACAGGCGATCCAACTCGCCGGCAAGCAGCCGGTGATTATCGACGTCGACGCCTTCGCCTTACAAAACTGCTACGAAGTCAACTACCGGCCGCGGCCTGGCGAAATCGTGGCGCTGCTGAATATCGGCGCCGCCACGATGAACATCAACATCCTGAACGGCACGCGCTCGATCTTCGCGCGCGATGCGTCAGTCGGCGGCAGCCAGTACACGAGTCTGTTGCAGCGCGAACTCGGTCTCAGCTTCGAACAGGCCGAAGGCGTGAAGCGCGGTATGCCGTTGCCGGAAGGCTCCGAGCCACGGCCCATCCAGCCGATCATTGAAACTGTTTCCGAAGCGCTGGCGCTGGAAGTTAAGAAGACTGTCGACTTCTATCGCGCGACGGCCCAGGACGAAGCCGGCATCCAGAAGATCTTGATCGCGGGCGGCGGGTCCAAGCTTCCGGGCCTGGCTGACTTCCTCGCGCGGAAGTTTGAGATTCCGGTTGAAGTTTTCGATCCGTTCCGGCAGATCGAGGTCGACTCGAGAAAGTTTGATCCGGACTACATGCGAGAGATCGTGCCCGAAATGGCAGTTGCCGTTGGTCTCGCGCTGAGAGGAGTGGAAGCATGATTAAGGTAAACCTGCTCGAGTCAGTCACGGATCGACCACAGGGAGTCGCGGCGGTTGAAGACAAAGTTGCCAGCCCGCGTTTTCAAACTCTGCTGCTCGCGATGACGGTCTTTGGACTGATGGCGGCTGCGATGGGCTACGACTACATCAGTGCAAACATGGCCTATACCGCGGCGGAAATAGAGCTCGATAACCAGAAGCGAATCAACCAGCAGATGCTCGCGGTCCAGAAAGAGCAAAAGGAACTCGAAAAGAAGAGCGAAGAGATCAAAGCGCGTATCGATGCGATCAAGAAACTGCGCGAACAACAGCAAGGTCCAAGCGCGGTGCTTCAGGAGATCAAAGCGCGCTTCGACGCCGTGCCTGGCCTCTATCTGACAGCCATCGAAAACAAGGACGGCGAGATAACGATCAAGGGTGAATCGCCAAACGAGTACTCAGTAACGAAGTTTGGCCAGAGTCTGGAATTCTCCGGCGGACTGTTCAGCAACCTCAATATCGAAACGCAAAGGGAGGTTGCCAAGGAAGCTAAAGACGACGCTACGCCTTCGTCTGCGCAAAAAGTGGACGATGCGAACGTGTTGAAGCCTGAAGTGGTCGTGTTCACCGTCAGGGCGAAGTTCGACACGCCCAAAGCACAGTCACCTGCCGGTCCGACCCCGGCAAATCAGGTAGCGATGAAGAAGTAAGTTTCAAACTGGCCGGAGCCCTACTGAAACCAAAGGATCAATGAGATGAAATTAGGCAAGCTTCCAAGCCTTCCCTGGTACCTGCGACTGATCGCCTTTCTGGGCGTCGCCGGCCTGATGTATTTCGGCTTTCGCTATTTCGTGACCAGTGGCACGCGCACTGAAACAGCCACGATGGCGGCCGAGGTCGAGCGTTTGCGTCCACTCAATGCGCAGGCGCAGATCGTTTCGCAGAACCTGAATAACTTCAAAGCGATTTACAAAGCGCGCGAAGAAGAGTTTGCCGAGTTGAAAGCCCTGCTGCCCGAGCAACGCGAACTGACGATGGTGTTGCAGGGAATTCAGGACCGCGCGCGCAGCAACGGTCTCGTGCTTAGCCGGTTCAATCCGAAGGAAGACATTCAGCAGGACAATTACAGTGGCAAAAAGATCGAAGTCAGCGTCGTCAGCGGTTTTACGGGACTGCGCGCGTTCTTCGAACAGTTGGCCCACTACCAGCGGATTGTTTCGATCACTAATTTCGAACTGAAGCAACTCGAGAAGCAGTCGTTAACGAAAACTGTCGACGCGCGTTTCGATCTCACTGCTTACTACGTTTCGTCCGAGCGCTTACAGAACCAACCGCAACCGGCGAATGCTAAAGGCGCTTCCGGTGGCAACACGCCCGCCCCTGCGCCGCAGCCCGCTAAATAACGTTTGAAGAGAACCATCATGAACCAGCACATTTCGAGAGTTCGCGTCGTAAACCGAGTCATATGCCGATTGACGGCTTTCCTGCTCGGCGCGGCAGTGTTCGTGACGAGCGGCATTCTGGCGACGACCATGGCCCAGGAACAGGAGCCCGAAAAACCTGCGACGACGAAGCGCGCCGGTTCCGGAGGCCGCGATCCGTTCAGAAGGTATGAACCACCGAAGGCCGTAATCAAGCGCATCGCGAATCAGTCGCCGATTCCTTCCATTCAGGACCGAATCACCAATTACAAGGCGCAGAAAGCCGCCGCGATGAACGCGCGGATGCCGGCACCGAAGCCCACCACTGCCCTGTTGCTTAGCGAGATCGAGGTGATCGGCATCTCTCGCTCGCCGCGAGGATACGCCGCAATCGTCGAAGCAA
>DASUOZ010000102.1:0-12906 GCA_036276375.1 Pyrinomonadaceae bacterium
CTCGAACACCAAAAGATGGTTTGATCTGTGTGACCGGCTCGCTCTACCTGATCGGCGAGACGCGTCCGATGATTCTGAAACTAGCGGAAGAGACAGTATGACGACGCCACACGACGAACTGCCCAAAATAATCAGCAGCCAGAAAGTTTTCGCCGGCCGCGTATTTAATGTCACCGTCGATACGGTGCGCGAAGGTGAGCTCACATATCAACGCGAAGTGGTCCATCACGGCGGCAGCGCCGTCATCGTGCCCATCTTCGACGACGGCACCGTGGCACTCGTCAGGCAGTATCGTCATCCTGCAGTGCGTTACCTGTTGGAAGTCCCGGCGGGCACGCTTGCGGACGGCGAGCGACCGGACCACGGCGCCGCGCGTGAACTCCAGGAAGAGCTCGGAATCATCGCCGGGAGCATGGAGAAACTGACGGAGTTTTTTGTCTCGCCAGGTTTTTGTGAAGAGAAGATGTGGGTCTACCTCGCTACGGAACTGGTCGAAGGACCGCAACGACTCGAAGAAGACGAGGTGCTCGAAGTTGTCCGGCTGCCGTTGTCTGAAGCTCTCGAGATGATCACGAGCGGCGAAATTCAGGACGCGAAGACAATCATCGGCCTTATGCTCGCGGCTCCGAGAGTCGGTGCGCCGTTTCTGGAAGTTGATTATCCGGCCGTTTGAAGCCGGTTTGACCACAGCGTAGCAAGCCCCTAAACTCGCTCGGTGTTCACCGAAGAACCTACAGCGCAACAGACACCTCTGCGGAGCGAAGCCGGTCTGCCGAGCGAGCCCGCCGGTCTGCCGAACGAGTATGGCGAAAGCACCATTCAGCCCGTCACAAGTGTTCCCCTTGCCCGTTGGCACGACTGGTTTAACCTCCTAAAAGCGTTTCTGGTGTGGATTGCCAGCATCATTTTGCTGGTTGTGGTCCAACTGATCTTCACCGTTCCCTATTTCATTTACTTGTGGGTGACCACGGGCCCGCCGCAAGTCGAGGCGTTGGCGACTGACAAGATCGTAGCTTTTCTTTCGATCGTTGCCGTTTTACCGTCGCACCTGCTCACGCTGCTCGTGATCTGGCTGATGGTTACTGAAGGGCGAAAACGTCCCTTCTGGAAAACCATCGATTTCGGGTGGCCCGAATTCGCCAGCCCTACTGCGGTGATGGTCGTGAGTGTCGGTTTGGCGCTGGCGTTGTTGGCACTCGGAGGCCTGGTAACGCACTTCTGGGGTGGCAGCAAGACGCAGTTGGATCTGCTCGTGGAAAGCTCGATCCCGGCGCGTCTCGCGACGGCGTTTGTGGCGGTGTTCACTGCGCCACTCGTGGAAGAGTTGATTTACCGCGGCGTGCTCTATTCCGCGCTCGAGCGCACGCTTGGCAAAATCATCGGCGTGATCGTGGTGTCGCTGCTTTTTGCCGGCGTTCACGTTTTTCAATACATGGACAACATCGCCGTCATCGCGGTTATTACGCTGTTGAGTGTTACGCTGACGCTGGCGCGCGCGTACACGGGCAAGGTCCTGCCTTCGTTCATCATTCATCTCGTCTTCAACGGTATTCAATCCATGGTGATCGCGCTTTGGCCGTTCTTCGGCGTGAGCGGATCGAATTAGAGGCGTATGGCCGCGGGCTATGACGTAGTCGTAGTGGGCGGCGGCATTGGTGGCCTGACCGTGGCCGCACTGCTCTCTGCGCGGGGGATGAACACGTGTGTGCTGGAGCGGCAGTCGCAGGTTGGCGGCTGCGTTGGGCGGGTGGAGTTTTCGGGATTTGACTTTGAGCCGGGGATGGGCGTTTACACGTCTTTTGGCGCCGGTGAGATTTACGAACAGGTTTTCGCCGAGCTGCCGGTTGAAGCGCTGAAGACGTCGCTGATTGCGGAGCCGTACGTTGTGAGGCTCGCGGACGGCACGGACATTAAGCTGTTTCCCGACGAGAGTTTTTTTGACGAGTTGGCGGCGGTGTTTCCAGAGGGTACGGATCGAGCGATCGAGTTTTACCGCGCGCCTGCGGTTGAGAAACTGAGCGCGACTTCAGTGCGGTTTCAATCTTTTGTTGACTTGCAACTCCGCGCGTTTCTGCACGCGTCGTGGGAACAGTGTTCGTCTGTCGCTTTAACTACAGCGCTCGCGCACGCCCGTGTGCCGCTTTACGACATTCACGGCGGACCAGCGACACTCGCTGAGCGTTTGGCTGAATCGATCCGTCGGAGCGGCGGCACAGTCCGGTTGGACACTCCAGTGCTCCGGCTCGCCTATGATGAATCCGGCGCGGCGACCGGAGTCGATCTGTTGAGCGGCGAAAGGGTCGTCGCCAGGGAGGCCATCGTCAGCAACCTGACGATCTGGGACACGTACGGGAAGCTCGTCGGGCTGAACCGCACACGGGCGGAAGTGAAGAAACAGCTCAATGCGCTGCAAGGCACCGGGGCGTACGTCGTTTACGCGACGATCGAGGAAGCGGCGGTTGCGCGTTTGGCCCGCGAACGTATGCTTGTCGCTACGAGGCCCGTCGATGCTGACGACGATTGGTTTTCAGAAATCACGCTCGCTGTTCACAACGGCACAGTGACGCTTAAGTCCGTCACCGATGTGAACGAATGGTTCACTTATCACGCTAGCGAAGAAGACTTCGAAGAATCCGATCAGGCGGCACTGGAGCGCTTCTGGGCCAAACTCCACGGCGCGCTGCCCGAGCTCGGTTCGGGCATCGAAATCATCGAGACCGCCAACCCCCGCACCTACTACGAGCAAACCCGCCGTAAGCTTGGGATGGTTATGGGCGTCCAAGGTTCGTCAGAGTTTGAGTCTTCGAAAGTTTCAAGAAATCCCTTTTATCAGGCCGTCCTCCCAAACCTTTTCGTGATCGGCGACACCGTGAGCCCCGCCCCGGATCTGGCCAGCGTCACCGCGTCAGCGCTTTCCCTCGCCAACGTGTTGACCCGGATGCGGTGAGGACCAGCGTGGAACAGGCGTTGTGACTTGACAGGGAACGTATCCTAGAGGGGTCTACCAAAGCATTTCAAATCCATAGTTTGGAGTACGACAACGATGAAAGCGTCGCGCGTGCACTTTGGATTAGCGCTTGCTCTGCTGTGTGTTTGCAACATCGAAATGCCGGCCCAAAACGCCGACAGCTCGAAGGCCGGCGATGAGAAGTTGGTTTATGCCGACTTCCAACAGCTCGAGAACGGGCGCCTGGTGAGTTCACGTGGTGGCCGCACCCAGCTAAACCGCTGGGCCCAAAACATGGGGGCGGCGCCGAAAATGCGGGGGCTCGAAAATGTTGAGCCACCAACCCCGGCTCCGGCCCGAGTTACCGATCAGGATACGGCCGCGGCATTTGAGTACGAGATGCGTTTGCCTAACGAGTGGGCCGGTGTGAATCTGGAGATTTTTGGTCAGCCTGAGAAGGATGGGAAGCCGGTCGCCGACGATATCAGTGGATACAAGTACATAAGCATGCGCCTCTTCGGCAAAGGGCCACAGTCAGTTCGCGTTGAACTAATATCACGAGGTCAGGGCATCAACCTCGAATCCGGTTATCCGGAAATGACGTTTCGCCTCTCTCCGGGATTCAACACGTACAAGTTCAAGCTCGACTCATTTCGCCAGCCCGAATGGGGCACGCCTCTCGATATCAAGCGCGACATTTTGAAGAAACTGACCTCGGTGACGATCGGAGTGTTCTGCAACAAGTGCCGCATGGAGTCAGGGACGGTGGTCGTGGACAACATCGTCTTCGAGAAGTGATCCAGCCCGATTGAAACGCTAGACACCTGCTGATTGTCTACTGTATATATGCAACAGACAATATGTACGTTACGGTAGACGAACGCGACGCGCGGCCGCTGTATCAACAACTCGTTGACGAGATAAAAACCCTGATTGCGCGAGGTGAGCTCACCCAGGGCACCCTCCTGCCGCCCGTCCGACAAGTCGCGTCAGACCTTGGCGTGAACCTTAATACAGTGGCTTTCGCTTATCGCCGATTGCAAAACGAGGGACTGATCCGCGTGCGGCACGGTTCCGGCGCCGTCGTCATCTCTCAAACTCTCAAAGACAAGCCCGACGACCGCCTCCGGGCGCAGTTGCGGACCGCCCTGACGCAGTTGATCCTGGCTGGATTGAAACAGCCGGAGATCAAGGCCCTCATCAATGAAGAGTTGGACGAATTGCTAAAGGAAAGCCGCCGTTAGCGCCACAGAGTCTGTGGCCTATGGTTGGCCGGGCATCTTCTCGAGGTTCTTGCGCGGCATCGGATTGCCGGTTTCGGGATTGATCATTCGCGGCTCTCGCCCGCCAAACCCGCCATTGCCAAAACCACCGCTTGAGGGCGGAGTCGGTGGCGCCGGACGCCCGCCGCCTCCCGAGGATGTGCCCCCGCCGGAAGGATATGGCTGTCCGCCGCCCGAACCATTGCCATTGCCGGCCGCAGGCGGACGGTAGGAGCCGGTGTTGTAAGCCGGTGGATAGTAGATTGAGGTCGAATAGGAAGAGCCGTACGGCGAACCCCAGCCGTAATAGAACGGCAGGAACGTGTAGCAGCCGAGCCGGGCGTTGAAGAACCAAACTCCCAGCCCGCGATTCGAGAACGGATAGTTGAGACCGTTATAGGAATTAAGCGCCGAAGTGAGCATCCCGTTAGTGATCCGGCTGTTTGCTTTCGCCAGCTCCTTCCCACGGGCTTTGCTCCAAACTTCGACCTCGTCCTGAATTTTCTTCTCTTCCTTGTTCAGCTTGGCGACGGAAACGTTCGTGGCGCTGAATACGACCTTGTTCCCGCCTTTAACCTTCGTGTGGGTATCGCTGAGGATTACGCGGCCTTTGCGTACGATCAGCTCCGTTGCGTCTTCCGGCACCACGTTCAGGCGATAAAGCCCCTGCCGAACGATTGCCAGGCGCGCATGCGGCGTGCTGATCCCGATGTTCAGCTCGAGACCGTCGGCGCCGGTTGCTTCCACGATGGCGGTGCCGCGCAGCAATCTGATTTCGAGATTGGCCAGCGAATTGTCCAGGAGCTCGACTTCCGAGTTGCCGCCGACACGCAGATACGAACCGGGATTCAGCAGGATCTCGACACGGCCGTCCCACGCCGTCCGGACGCGATCGCCCGAGTTCAGATCGTCCGTGATCATGAGCTGCTGCCAACCCGAGTCGCCGCGCGAGTTCACCGTAGCCCCACCGGTGATGGCGTTAACTCCGCCGGCTTTGGCCGAAATAACAAACTTTTCGCGGTTTTGCCCGAGGCTCACAATCGAACCACACAGTATGAGTGCGACTGAGAGAATAGGAAGCGGCGGGAGGTAAAATCTTCTTCTCACGGGAAAGGTCCTCCGAAATTGAGATTGTTTTAGGGGGTCGGCCGGTTAATCTCCGAAGCATTATAGTCCGAAGCCAGCCATTTACAAGCTTTTCTGGGGGAAGTTACTGGCTGGGGTCGGCGAGTTTGGCGTAGTAGCCGCGCTTCGTTCTGGCGAAGATGTCGGAACGATTATTCAATTGCACCTCTACTGTTCGCCACTTGCCGTCGAGCGTTTTGTTCGAAGGCCGGTAGCCAATGCTATAGACGGTGCTGAGATCCCCAACCACCTGCGCATACACGCGATCCAAATCGCTGAGCCGCGCCGCGCGATAAAGCGTCGTGCCGCAGACCGACGCGAGTTGGCCCAACTGCTCGCGGGCTTGCGCGTAAGCCGCGCGCGGCACGTGATAACGCTTCACATTCTCTTCTTCCGTATCGAGATAGATCGGAAAGATGATGCTCTCAGACTGGCGTATGCTCTCCAGCAGCTTCTCAAAAGGCGTGCGCGAACCTGGCCCGGGCACATCCGGCAACGCGTTATCGATCCCGTCCGTCATGACAACGACAGCACTGCGGCGCAACCCACCACCGCCTCCGACCAGATCCCGGAGCACGTAATCGAGCGAATCCCAGAAGTTTGTGCCGCCGATCGCTTCGTCCATCTCGTCGATGCTTTTCTTTAACTTGCGTCGATCGAGCGTAAACGTCGAATACAACGCGGGTCGATCCGTGAACGTGACCAGCGCGATCCGATCGACGTCGCGCGCCGCCTCGACGAAGCGTTTCGCCGAGTTCCGAATCATCTTCAGGTGCTTGGAATTGGAGCCGGAAAGGTCGAGTAGCAGTACGAGATCAAACGGCGTATCGGCGGCCGCAAAGAACGTGATCTCCTGCGGCACACCGTCTTCGAGGACGCGAAAGTCTTTCTGTTCGAGTAACGGCGCGGACGCGTTCGGCGTGAAACCGAGCACACTGACTTTCAGATCGACAAGGTCTGAATCGATGCGAATTGTTTCGACGGTGTCCTGGCCACGGACATCACAGACGAACACAGACAAAGTGATAAAGACGAAAAGTTTGACGAGACTAATTCGCATAGTAGCCACGTTTGCCGCGAGGTACGGCGTTTGGCCGATTAACTCCGATACGGATCGCGCGCCAGTGTCCGTCGCGCGCACTGTTTGAGGGTTTGTAAGCCAAACTATAAACCGTTCCGAGGTCGGCGACCACCTGTTCGTAGGCTCCGGCGAGATCCGTCAGCCGCTCGACGGGAAAAAAGATTCCGCCGCCCGCTTCCGCCATTTCTTTCATTCGACTGTGTCCCATGTCGAACGCTTCGGGCTGCGTGTCTTCCGGGCTCATCGCTTCGTATTCAGTGTTGAGCCATAACGTATAGAGCACGCCGTCAAACTCCTGGATGTTGCGCAACGTTTCGGCGTAGGGAAACTTCACCGAGCCCTGCTGACCGCTGATGCCGGGGATCGTTCCGTCGAGGCCGTCGCTCATGACGACGATGGCCGTGCGACGCGAGTTCTTCGTTTGCTTCAACACTTCGCTCATGGCGAAGTTTGTGGCGTCGTAGAGTTTTGTGTCGCCGCGTGCGGTGTCGATCGTTTCGATTCGTTGTCGCAACAGTTCGCGGTCCGCCGTCAGTTCGGAAACGATTCTTGCCTCGCCGGCAAACGTGATCACGGCGATACGATCCCCACGTCGCGCAGCCGCGACGAAACGCAACGCTGCGGCGCGAATCAGTTTAACGACCTCTCGCGTAGAGCCGGAAAGATCGATGAGCAGGACCATGTCAAACGGAGCCGACGACGATTCAAACTGCACGATCCGCTGTTCCTGACCGTCTTCAAACAAGCGGAAATCCGACTGGCTCAAACCCAGCAACCCGCGATTGGTGCCGCGATCAATCACGCTGATATTGAGCGTGACCAGTTGCGAATCGACGCGAATGATGTCGCCCTCGCTGATCTCAGCATCTTGTTGGTCAGTCGCCGGTGTTCCGGCCGGCGCTTTCGAGTCGCCGGCCCCAATCAGTTCAGGCTTTTGCGGAGCAAGGATCTCGCCGTTTCCATTTGTTACTTGCAGCCCCGCCGGGACTTTTAGACGAAGGTGGATGGCCGCCGCGGGATCGATCGGCCGCCGCACCACGGAGATCATCACCAGCTTGCCGCGATTGTCGATGACGATCGGTGAACGACTGAACTTCGCGCTGGTCTCGAACGTCGCTGAGACCGCAGCGTAACTGTTGTCCCAAAGCTCAACCGAGACGTTCCCGAAGTCATTCCGCACCTTGATCTGGCCGTCCGCCGGCACCTCGATACGGATCTCGTCGCTGGACTGAACGGCTGAAGCTGTGCCGGCGGCTGAAGCTGTGCCTGGGAAGAGCAGCGCCGCTAGCAGGATTAGGCAGCACATCATCCTCAGGATGATAGGCCACGGCTAAAACTCGATCAAATGCTAGGGCTCGATCAAATCCAGCATTGAGGTCTCGTCTCGCGCAGGCTTTTCGGGTTGCGGTGGTGGCGCGCCGGCGAGATCGGAAATTCTTAGTAACAGATTATTCTGATTGGTAGCATACGGCAGTGCGGCGTCGATACTCACCACACCGTCGCGGATGAACCGCTCGATGACCGTGTCAAACGTCTGCATACCGTCCTGATCGCCCTGCTCCATCGCGTCAATCAACGACTTCCCTTCCGACTCGCCCTTCTCGACGTACTCGCGCGTGCGCATCGTCGCTTTCAGAATCTCGATGGCGGCAATGCGGCCCTTCCCGTCGCCGAGCGGAATCAACCGTTGGGAAATGATGAAACGAAACGACTGCGCGATGCGCGTACGGATCACCTTCTCTTCGTTCTTCGGAAACACGCCGATGATCCGGTCCACCGTCTTCGAAGCGTCGATCGTGTGCAAAGTGGAGAGCACAAGATGTCCCGTTTCCGCCGCCTCCATCGCCACCTCGATCGTCTCGCGGTCGCGCATCTCGCCAACGAGAATCACCTTGGGCGCCTGGCGCAGTGCGGCACGCAGGGCAATCGCAAAACTGGGCGTGTCTGAGTGGAGCTCACGCTGGTGAACAGTGGAATTCTTGTGCGCGTGGAGAAACTCGATCGGATCCTCGATCGTCACGATGTGGTAGTGATGCATCTCGTTGATCAGGTCGATAATGGCGGCGAGAGTCGAGCTCTTACCGCTTCCCGTCGGTCCCGTCACCAGCACGATACCGTTTTTGATATCCGCGATCTGTTTCAGTTGCTCGGGCAGATTGTAATCGCTGAAACGCGGCGGATGCATGGGAATCACGCGCATCACGATCGCGTGTGTGCCACGTTGTTTAAAGATATTGACGCGAAAACGCGCGTCGCCGGGAAGGCTAAACGAAAGGTCGGCCGAGCCCGTCTTCTCGAGACTTTCGAGCGGCGCTAGTTGCGTACCGATGATCAACTTGGAAATCCCGGCGGTGTGGGCCGGAGTCAACTTCTCCAGACCGGCAATCCGTACGGGAACAAGTTTTCCGGCCAGTTCGATTTGCGGCGGCCGTCCGGGGCTGAAAATGAGGTCGCTGACTTTGTCGGACGCGCGCAGCATTTCCCGCAAAATGGCAATGAAATTCAACGGTGGCGCCGTGGGCGGCTGGCTGGTGACGTTTTGTGCTTGGCTGCTCATTTTGATTTCGGAACTTTTCTCCAGGGTCGCGCGTCAAAGGGTTGCGCAAACATTGGGGCGCAAAACATTGCGTTAGAGAACAAACTACTTTGCGTGAACGTACATCAAAGTCGTCGTTATAACAGGCACGGTGCACAGATTTTGGGACCGTGGCCCTGATTTTAGAAGAAAGGCGCTGGACACATGGCAACGTACAGAGATCCTGTTACCTGCTTTGCACCACTTGAAGTAATCGAGCGCCTGCTGGAAATTCGTGTTGAAGCGGGTTACTCACCTGCCGTATATCTTCTTTCCCCCGATGATTTGGCAGACTATCTCGATGCGTATGGCTTCGATGTGTATGCTTTGTCGGAGGCCGAAGCTGAGTTTCACTTTGGCGATTATCGTGCGCCACTAGCACCGGGCGGAGATCACGCCCACTGCTCGCTGACTGCACACTAGAATCACAAATCGTCCAAAAATTAGCAACGCGGGAGACTGACGCCAGCTCCCGCGTTTGTTATTTGAGCGCTTTGATGATGAAGAACGTAACGTCGTCGTTTGCACCGGCATTGTCGGTCCACTCCAAAACCGCCAACTGCAAACTGGCGATCAGCTCGCGAGCCGGCTTCTCATAATTATCTTTCACTGCCTGGGCGAGCCGCTCGCGCCCAAACTCTTCGCCTGAAGGGCTGGGCGCTTCGGTGGCGCCGTCTGTGTAAAGCACTAGCACGTCGCCCGGCTCGAAATCGAGGTAATACTCGTGATAACGCGTCTCGCGAAACATTCCCAACGGCTGTTCACCCTTATCGATGAATCGCGAACTGCCGGCGGCGCTAAGGAGCAACGGCGGATTGTGCCCGGCGTTCGAGTACGCAAGCGTTCCCTTCGCAGCGTCGAGAATGCCGTAGAACGCCGTCACAAACTGGTTCCGCTCGATCGACTCCCACAGCAGGTAGTTCACTTTCGACATCGAGATGTGCGCCGCGTAACCGATGTGCGACGCGGCCCGCAGACTCGCGCGTAGAAACGCCATCAGAATCGCTGCCGGCACTCCCTTGCCCGCGACATCTGCGATGACGATGGCGATCTGGTCTTCGAAGATAGTGACCCAGTCGTAGTAATCACCGGAAACTTCTTCGGTAGGGAAGTTGTAGGCGCTGATGTCGTAACCGGTTATTTCCGGATCCTGCGGCGGCAGCAGTTCCAACTGCACCTGGCGCGCGACTTCCAGTTGGCCCTCGAGCCGCTTCTTCTCGACCAATTGCTCGTGCAGCATCACCTTTTCGATAATGATGGCGACCTGCGACGCAAGCATCATCAAGACTTCGAGATCCTCTTCGGAATACGCGTTGAACTGGTCGCTCTCGAGGTCAAAGACACCGATCACCTCGTCGTTCGAAATGATGGGCGCGACCATCTCCGAGCGGGTCTTGTCGCGGGCGTTGATGTAGACGGGATCGTTGCGCACGTCGGCCGAAATCATCGGCGTGGCGCTCAGCGCAACGTTGCCGATGAATCCCTCGCCCAACTTGAGGTGCAAATCCGAGAGCTCGTCGATGTCGTAGCCGCGCACGGATTCGGCTTTGAACTCACACTCGTCGCCTCGACACTGGAGCACGAAAATACCGGCGGCATCGTAAGGAATTAGGGAATCAAGCGTGTCCATCACCAGGTTGAGGACTTCCTGGAGGTCCAGGGAACGGCTAATCTTCTTCGTAATATCGAGCAGCATCCGAAGCTTGTCGATCGTGCTCAGCTCCGCGGCTGCTTCTTTCAATCGTTCACTCATGCGGCAACTATTCTATCGCAACGTCCTTAAACTCCCGCCAAAGGTGAGTGACTTTCATTCGATACTCGACCAAATCGCGGCTCACGCGAAAGTGTACCCCAATTTCACGTGAAGTCTTGCCCTGGAGCAGGAGTCGTTTGAGAGCGGCGTAAGGAACGAGCGCGGCGGCGCCGACGCCATACGCCTCTTCTTCATCGGTCTGGCGATAGTCGCGGTTCATCACTTTGCCGCGTTCGTCTTTGGTTACGACGGAAAGGCGGTTTGCTTGATGGGCCAGAAACACATGGCAGATCTCCTCCATCAAGGTCGCTTTAGTGCGGGCCGCGCCGTGATTGGGATTCAGAATGACGAGTTTCATGCCGTCGGGAAGGGTGCAAGCGCCGCCGGACCACGCTTCCGATGCTGGTCCAAGCAAATGCTGGCGTGCGTTTTCACTGAGACCTTTGAGCTGTTCGAACTCGACGACCATGAGATTGGCAAACTGCGCCAGATCGAAAGGATTGAGGGACACGTCTGGTCTAGCGCGCGCAAACTCGCGCAAAGCCATGGCTTTCAATTCGAAGTTGCGCCACTTTTCGCCTGGAGGTAGTGGGCCGAGTAACACCGGAGGTTAACGCCGCTTCTTCGCGGGCTTATCAGAGTTACGGCTGAACTGTGCGTAGGCCACTCGAAAGAGCTCCGAGAGCGCGGCGGCAGTTTCAGGCGTGAGATTTCGGTCGGCACGAAGATGCGCTTCGACGATTTCCGGCACGGGTTCCTGCGGGAAATAGACCACCGCCTGCGTCGACTCGTCCTGCAACGGGCGCGCGCTGAGAATACGTTCGACCGGAACTTCGAGCCAGGCCGTGAGTCGGGCGATATTGTCCGCGTCGGGTTTGCCGGTTCCGTTTTCGATGCGTGAGAGGGTGGAGGCAGAAACTGAGGTTTTGTCGGCTACGTCGCGGAGGCTCAGGCCGAGTTCTTCACGCCGCCGGCGCACCGCGCGTCCCAACTCCTCGGTGTTTACCAGTGGTTTGGCAGGTCGATTGGTGCGTTTCATGCGAGCGAACGTATCACAGAGCGGTTTTAGAGGCAAGACTCTGTTTTACGTCTGAAACGGGCCACGGATTTACGCACACAAAACACCGACTGCCTCTCTGCTGAATGCAGTCGGTGTCGTCCGTGTCTGTCTGTGGCGCTGATTAACGGTTGCCGGCTGCAGATGCGAGATCGCGCGCTTTCGGCACGACGTCTAATGCCTTAGCGATCTGCGGGTCGTCGGTCATGATGAACACGCGATCGCCCATGACGCGCCCGTAGGCAGCAGTCACGAGATTGAACCGCAGTTCCATCTCGAGAAACGCTCGATACCGATCGATAACGGCCGCGGTCGTTTTGTAATTCGGATCGCTCGTCACGAAGTCGCGATACGCCCTGAACATCTGGTCGGTGACTTTGAGCTCGCCCGGTTGAAGCTCGTGCATGAAGTCGATGCGCCCGACCTTATTGGCCTCAAAACCGCGAATGCGTCCATTGACGAATTCACGAGCAAAAGCAAACGTCGGGCTGAGCAGACGGCGTTGAGTCAGGTTAGTTGTTCGTGGTCCAACAGTGTCATCCGGCGCGATTCCACCGCCGCCATAAACCGCGCGGCCGGTGTCGGTCTTGCGTTCGGGACCCGACGGTTTAGCCGGCTCCGCCGGACGGCCGACGCCCGCACCGTGGGTGTAGTAGTCGTAAAACCCGCCGTTGGAATAATCGCGCTGAATCAAACGTCCGGAAGGTGTGTAGTACTTCGCGGAGGTCAGTGTCAGTCCCGCACCGTATTCGAGCGGGATGATGCTCTGCACGAGACCTTTACCAAAACTTGTTTGGCCGACGATAACGGCGCGATCGTGGTCCTGCATTGCCCCGGCGACGATCTCCGACGCCGACGCGGTGTTCTCGTTGATGAGAATCACGAGCGGAGTCATGTCCGGCGCGTTGTTGCGCGACTCGTAGGTGTTATCGCGGAATCCGTTTCTTCCCTTTTGCGTCAGAATTAACTGGCCGTTGCGCAGAAACACTTCGGCAACGTGAATCGCCTGATCGAGAAAACCGCCGGGGTTGTTTCT
The DNA here is from genome assembly GCA_036276375.1 of Pyrinomonadaceae bacterium. GTDB lineage: Bacteria > Acidobacteriota > Blastocatellia > Pyrinomonadales > Pyrinomonadaceae > PSRF01. Next base: position 12,837 of record DASUOZ010000102.1, read on the forward strand.
GAGATCGAGCACGAGCGTCGTCATGCCGCGCGAGTGCAAACGGGCGAGCGAGTCGAGCAGTTCGTCGGTG
>DASUOZ010000103.1:0-5353 GCA_036276375.1 Pyrinomonadaceae bacterium
TTCGCGCGTTGGGTTCGTGGAGCGACGGCGCGGAGCATTCGGTGATGGTGCGCGTCAAGACCGACGAGGCGACACTGCGCTATCTTCTTGCGCGCATGGGCCGTGACGCACAGCAGAAGTACGTCATCTACTTTCATCCGCAACCCGGTGGCGAGGCGGATCTCTACACGCTGCGACCGCGCGCGGGCGCGCGCAACCTGATCGCCTTAACAACGGCACTGGAACGCGCCGGTATTCCGTTTCGCACCCTCGTGCCGTTGAAACAAACCACCACTGTCTACATCATCGACCTCGATCGCAATCTACGCACGAATATCATGGACGCGGCCCGAACGCTGCGCGCGCGTGTCACCGCCGAACCCGGCAAGGCCCAACTCTTCGGCGACGACGAGCGACAACGCGCCAAAATCGTCTTCGAGCAGGACATCAAAACTTACGAAACTAAAAATCCGAACCTGCCGCCGGCGTGCGATGTACAGAAGAGACGAAAGCGATAGCGATGCCTACTGCTCCGGTCTCACGGCTTTCATAAACGACGCGGGCGGCAGCGTGTTAAGGACTTCGCGTTTCGTTACCCAACCGCGGCGCGCCATCGCGACGCCAAACTTCAGGTTGTTTAGCGCGCCCATCGAGTGGGCGTCGACCGAGATCACAAACTTGATCTTTCGTTTGCGCGCCTCACGCACCCAGCGCGGCTCCAGATCGAGCCGGTACGGATCGCCGTTGATCTCAATCGCCGCTTTCGACTCCGCAATCACGTCGAGAATGCGTTCGATGTCACACTCAAACGGAGGCCGCCGCTGAAGCAGACGCCCGAGCGCGTGTCCCCAGACCTTGAAAACCGGCTGACGCATCGCGGTAACGATCCGCTCCGTCATCTTGCGTGAGTCCATCTTGTAGCGCGCGTGAACGCTCGCGACGATGCAATCGAGCTGTTCGAGGATGCGATCCGGGTAGTCGAGGCCGCCGTCAGCGAGGATGTCTGACTCGGTCCCACGCAAAATCTTGATCTTCACGTTGCTTTGCAACTCGTCGATCTCGTCCCACTGCCGGTACAAATCCTCGGCCTTCAATCCGCCCGCATAAAACGCGGTCGGCGAGTGGTCCGTGATCGTTATGTACTTCATTCCCATCTCTTCCGCGGCGCGCACCATCTGTTCGAGCGTGTGTTTGCCGTCGGAGTAGGTCGTGTGGCAATGGACCATGCCCTTGATGTCGTCGAGCAGCAAAAGATCGTCGGGCAGTTTTTCCTCGACTGCGGCTTCGATTTCGCCCTGGTCTTCGCGCAGTTCCGGCTCGACGTACTGCATGCCCGCGCGTTCGTAAAGCTCTGCTTCACTGCGCGGCATCCCTTTCGCATTCTTTTTCTGGTTCATGATCCGCGCGCTGACTCTTTCGACGTGCGCTTCCGAACCCGTGCGTGAAAACAAGACCACCGGATATTCGCCGGGCGTCACGGCCGTAAACTCAACCACCGCGCTGTCAGCGAGAAACGCGATACAACTGTTATCTCCCGTAAGCTCGCTCGAAAGAATCAACGGCAGACGAAGAAAATGTTCCACCAACGCCGCCGGCTTTTTGCCGCTCGCGACGATCTCGATCGTGCCTACCGTCTCGACTGAGCGCCGCAAGTCGCCCGCGTAAGTGATGTCGATCACGCCGCGATTTGTCTTCATGTACTCGATGACTTGTTCGGCCGTGTTCAGGGCGTGATGCAGATGCAATCGCTGCCGCGGCTTTTCTTTCGGCTTACTGAGCTGTTCGAGCAGGCGTTGTTCGGTCTTCGCGCCGAAGCCTTTCACGTTGCGAAGCTGTCCGGCTTCCGCGGCGGCTTTTAGTTCTTCGACGGAGCTGATGCCGAGCGCGTCTTGAAGTTGTTTGGCCTTCGTGAGACTGAGACCCGGAATAGACGAGAGTTGCACGATGCCGATCGGAAACTCTTTGCGTAATTCTTCCAAAACCGAAGACTCGCCGGTGAGATAAAGCTGTTTGATTTGCGACGCTAGTGCGGAACCGATCCGCGGCAGCGTAGTCAGTTGATCCTCTTGCACGAGCCGGTCGAGGTCGCCGACGGCCTGAATTGAACGCGCGCCCGCGTTGTAAGCTTTCGCTTTGAAGCGATACTGCCCGCCGCGCAATTCCATGAGCTGCGCGATCTCCTGCAAAGCAGCCGCAATCCCAAACTTGTCGAGTTGTGGTTTTTGCTGGGGCATCGATCTACACTAACTTAACCATGGCAATCGCAACAATCAATCCAACTACGGGCGAAGCTTTAAAAACTTTCACAGAACTGTCCGCTCAACAAATCGAGGACAAACTCCAACTCGCCGCTGCGACTTTCCAAACCTACCGGCTCACGTCGTTCGCAGATCGCGCTGAGCGAATGGTGCGCGCCGCCGACATTCTCGAAAACGACAAGCAGGAACTCGGGCGGCTGATGACAATCGAGATGGGTAAACCGCTCAAAGCTGCCGTCAGCGAAGCCGAGAAATGCGCCTGGGTCTGTCGCTACTACGCCGAAAACGCGCAACAGCACCTCGCAGACAAGACTGTCGAAACAAACGCGAAACAGAGCTACGTTCGCTTCCAACCGCTCGGCCCGGTGCTCGCAGTGATGCCATGGAATTTTCCGTTCTGGCAGGTGTTTCGTTTTGCCGCTCCGGCTTTGATGGCCGGCAACGTGGGCCTGTTGAAGCACGCTTCAAACGTGCCGCAGTGCGCGTTGGCAATCGAAGATATTTTTCGTCGTGCCGGCTTTCCGGAAGGCGTGTTTCAGGCGCTGCTGATCGGTTCAGACAAGGTTGAAGGCATTCTCGAAGACGCGCGCGTAGTCGCAGCAACGTTGACGGGAAGCGAACCCGCGGGCAGCAGTGTCGCGGGCATTGCCGGAAAACAGATCAAGAAGACTGTGTTGGAGCTCGGGGGCAGCGATCCGTTTATCGTCATGCCTTCCGCGAATCTCGACGAAGCCATCACGACTGCTGTGAAAGCGCGGACGATCAACAACGGTCAGTCGTGTATCGCCGCGAAGCGGTTTATCGTTGCTGCCGAAATCTATGACAAGTTTGAGCGGGGATTTGTCGGCCAGATGGAACAGTTGCGCGTGGGTGATCCGCTCGAAGAGAAAACGGATATTGGACCACTGGCTACACCGCAAATCGTAGCTGATCTGGAAAAACAGGTGCAGGCGGCGGTTGCGTCAGGCGCACGTATTTTGACGGGTGGCAAACGATTGGATCGTCCCGGAAATTTCTACGAACCAACCGTACTCGTCGACGTCGATCCAGCCACCCCCGTTTCCTGCGAAGAGATCTTCGGTCCGGTAGCGATGCTGTTTCGCGTCAACGACATCGCTGAAGCCATTCGAATTGCCAACGCGACCACTTTCGGTCTCGGCTCAGCCGCCTGGACCAATGACGCCGCAGAACAACAACTCTTCATCGACGAGCTCGAGGCCGGATGCGTTTTCATCAACGGCATGGTGGCGTCTGATCCACGTCTGCCGTTCGGCGGCGTCAAGCATTCCGGCTACGGACGCGAGCTCGCGGAATTCGGCATCCGCGAGTTTGTGAATATTAAGACCGTCTGGATCGGCGAGAGTAAAGCGGCCACGGACGACACGGAGTAAACACGGATCGAATCCGCAAGAGTCAGCAGAACGGGCTACGACAACAAGATTTTCGGTGAGTTGGGGCACACCATCAGCAGTCCGTCGGGTGTCTCGCTCGCATGTAAGTCGCCCGCTATGGCCCAGCGAAAGATCGTGATCGAGTTGACGTGCGCAAACAGCGCCGCGTCATCAACCGTCAGCATCTCGACCGGTCGCGAACAGGAATTACACCATTCCGATCGTCGCGACCGGGTCATCACGATTATGCGATCCATCTCAAACGTGATCTCAGTTCGTGTCTTCATTTGACGTTTACCTTCCGTAACGGCTGCCGTACACAACCTGTTGTCCGGCTCCTGAAGTTTTCGCCCGCGGAGTGGTAGTGGCGCGTGGTTCGGTGGCCCGCGGCGCCGCGGCCGTCGGTTTGATCGCCTCACGAATCACAGCAAACACGATCGCGCGCCGAAACAGCGCGGACGGCGGTATCAACATGCTGAACACGTCCAACAAAACACTCCGCACCGCCACTTCCCGCGTCGCGAGTAGCAGTACACGATCCATGTACCAGTGCATGAACCGCGTCATCACGCCCGGCGAACCGCCTTCAGTTTCCGGGTAGCGATAGTCTTCGCCAGTGGCCATCAGCCACGGCGCTTTGTTGACGTTCGCGAGTCGCCGCTGAAAGCGTGGCGACAATCCACGAAGACTGCCGTGCTCGCGCAAACACTGCTGAAGCGCGAGCGCTCCCAACGACGCGATCGTCATTCCCTGTCCGTAGACGGGATTGAACGCACACGCCGCATCGCCCAGCACGACGAAGTTTTCCGGCATGTTCCTAACGCTGTCGAAGTGGCGCACACGATTCTCCGTGCCGCGATGCGTGCGAATTGGTGAAACCGGCTCCGCCGCACGAATCGCGTCCGCAATCATCGGCACCGGCAAACTCTCGGCAAACTCAAGAAATGCCTGTTCGTCACTTGGCGGATAATCACGACCACCGCCAACCAAAGTCACTAGCCAGCGGTTATCTTCAACTCGGAACAGGATCGCGCCACGCCTTCGCGCGGGCGGCGCCGCCTGCACGTACGCGCACGTCCAGCCGCCTTCGAAATTGTCGGGAATGCGATACAGACGGCTCGCGTAACCGAGATGCGCGTTGACCACGGTCTCTTTCGGCCGTTCGTAGCCGAGCTCCTCCAGCCAGCGCGGCGCACGCGACGCGCGTCCGGTCGCGTCAACGACGAGATCCGCGCGCAACTCCCGCGCAACACGACGATCCACGTCCGAAGCCCGCGGAATCACCAAAACACCCGCGATGCGGTTCTCGTCTGAGTCGCGCACCAAACGAAGCACTTCCATCTGATCCGCAATCTCGATCTTCGGAATCTGAGCTAGCCTGCGGCGCACGTGCAGATCGAGCACCGGCCGCGTGAAAGCCAAAACCTTCAACTCGGAAGGGAACCTGATGCCCCAACCAGCGCGCGTGTACCACGCCATGTCGTTTGCCATGTCGACGAGCGGCACACCGACGGCAATCATTTCGTCCTGTAAACCGGGGAAAAACTCTTCGAGCACCTGCCGGCCGCGCAGCAAGAGCCCGTGAACGTGATTCGCCTGGGGAATGCCTTTGCGGACTTCGGTCGTTTCCGGATACGCGTCGCGCTCGATCAAAGTCACGCGGTCGAAGTAATCCGCAAGCACTCGCGCCGCCAACAATCCGGCGAGGCTTCCGCCGAGCACCAC
>DASUOZ010000104.1:0-2935 GCA_036276375.1 Pyrinomonadaceae bacterium
ACGCGATCTGCCATTGGCCTTTGAAGTAAATGGCATTGATGAGAAACAGAATGTCGTCGGAGTTAATCATATCGACGATCTTCTGAATCTTACCTTCGGTGTTTTTGTTCACCCAGGCGTTGATTGTGTCCTTTGCGGCGGGGTTCGCGAAATCGAGCGTAGCTAATTCCGCCGCGTAGTGCTGTTTGTTGCGCGCGACGAAAGCCGGCTTGAGTTTGATTCCGTTTCTCGCCCAGAGTGAATTCGCGATTCTTAGTTGTATTTTGGGGTCGTTAGGCGCCAACGCGGATTTCAGGCCGGCAAAGGCGAGGTTTACGTCTTCGAGGCCCATGCCGTTGATTTCGAGCGTGCGAGCCATCGCCTCGCGAGTCGTTCCGTCGGCGCCGTTGTAAGTCATTGCCAGAGCCAGCATCACGCTCGCCGGAGAAACAAAAGTGTTCTTGTCGGCGTCTTGTTCCTTCCGGATTTGGTTGTAGAGCTTGAATGAGAATTTGGACGCGGCTGCCGCCAATCGTTTGTCGACCTGTTTTGGTGATCCCTCGCGGGTGGTGACCAAACTGGAGCACAGGATCGTTGCGATGACACTCGCCACAAGAATTTTCGTAGAGAGCATAGTTCGATTCCTTTCAGCACGTTTTTACGGGGGCAGATAAAGAACGTGCTGTCGGGGCGCCACTTGCAAGCTCAGACGACAATTTACCGGCGCGTTCAGGGCTTTGCCGCGTCCAGGGCGCGCTGAACCACCAGCGTATCGACGTACTGCACAAACCGCACCGCTTTTCCGTCACGAAGCTTCCAGACGTGTGCGAAATCAGCCTGGAAACTTTTGTTCGTGGCTTTGTAAGTCCCGCTGTATTTTCCCAGGGCTACAATCGTGTCGCCGCCGTCGACAAACTCGTGTGGCACGGCCGCGAATCCATTCCACTCTGTTCCTAACCGCATAAACACGCCCTCGAGCACGGCCCTTGGTCCGTGGTAAGTGCCGGCGTAGGGAAATCCCTCTGCTTCGGTCCAGTCAATGTCGGGGCTCATAATCTCCAGCACGCTCGGAATATCGCCTTTAGCAAACGCGTCGTAAACAGCTTTGATTTTATTTAGATTGCTCATGTAGTTTCCTTTTCCTCAAAGTTCTTGTCTGCGTGAGAGTTGGTAGAATATCGTTGCCAGCGAGACTGAGCAATGATGTGTGGACCAGAAGGAGAGTAACAGTGAGCAGCGTTCCCTCAGGGACGGAGTTGATACGTCCCTTCATACCGGCAAAAGATTTTGAACTTGCGAAGCGTTTTTATGAAGCGCTCGGCTTCGAGAAAGTTCTCGATAGCGAGGTCGCGATCTTCAACGCCGCCTCGGGTGGATTCATCCTGCAAAACTACTACCAGGAAGATTGGGCCGGTAACTTCATGATGCAGCTTATGGTGGACGATCTCGATACCTGGTGGGCGCGTATCGAAACACTCGATCTCACAAAACGCTTTGGCGTGCCGCCGCCGAAACCACCGGCCATGCAGCCGTGGGGACTTCGGGTCGCGTATGTGGTGGATCCTTCCGGCGTTCTTTGGCATATCTCACAGCGAAGGAAAGACGCGCTACAAGATCAATAATTGAGAAACGACGCGCGCAATCTTCGAGATGGCTGAACGACCAAAACTCTTTACGATTGACACCGAGATGCAGCGTTGGTGCGCCGATCTGGAGCAGGAACTCCGTGCCTGGCCTGAAGTGACTGCGAAACCGATGTTTGGAATGATCGGGTTTTACCACGGCAAGAGCATCTTCGCCGCGATACCTCGGACCAGGGCGCCGGAGTCGGCGCGATCGCTGCTGATCAAGTTGCCGGGCGTGAAGCATCGGCGACTAAAACGCGGGAGCGAACCCGACAGCGCCTGGGCAACTTTTGAGCTTGAGTCGTCGAGCGACATCACTGAAGCATTGATGTGGCTGGAACAGGCCTATCAGCAAAGCACTGCATAATGGAGAACTGAAATGCGAAGATCGATCGCTTTTGCCGTTGCAATCATTCTCATTGCGCCGGGACTAGCGCAGGCGCAACGATACAGCACTTCCGACGGCCGGCTGCGCGTGGCGTTGGCGAAGCAACCGTTTTCTCCTACAGGGATTTCAGCCGGCCCAAACACGATGGCCAACGGCGGCATCCAGCAGATTCTCGAAGGAATGGGCGCAACCCTTCGCATCGACGAAGCAACGCTGACGCCCGACGAGGCCACGGAGTATGGCGCGTGGAAACGCCTCGGAATGGCGCTGGGACATTTCGCCGAAATCGTGGAGAAAAACGAGCGCGATGGTTACTTCACCATTGGTCTCTTAGCGACCTGTCCTTCAATGCCCGGGCTCGTTGCGGGTCTACAGCATTCCGGACCAACACGGAAGCCGATCAGGATCGGGATGCTGTGGCTCGACGCACATCCCGACTTCAACACACCCGAGACCACGCGCAGCGGCTCACTCGGCGGAATGCCGGTCGCCGTCGCAACCGGTCGCGCGCTCCAGCGGATGCGTTTGGATGCGCGTCTCGACCCACCGCTTCAGGATCGCCACATCGTAATGGGCGGAATCCGTCTCACGGATCCGCTCGAGCAGCAACTACTCGATCGATCGTCTATCCAACAACTCAGCGTCGACGATCTGCGGAACATGACGCCCGCAGTTTTCGCTCAACTCGATCGACTCAGCCGTCTGACTGATAAAATCTACGTGCATATCGACATGGATGTGCTCGATCCGCGTGAGGTCATGGGCCATGGGAACAAGGTCCCCAACGGTCCATCGAGCGAGCAATTGGCGCGATTGTTTGAGACAATCTTCAGGCGTTATCCCAAGGCTTCGGCAATCGGGTTCGCGACGATTCCGAGCACCGACGAAGGCGGCCTTTCTCTCGCCGCGGTGAATCGCATGATCGCCGGCGCCGTTCGTGGCG
>DASUOZ010000105.1:0-2770 GCA_036276375.1 Pyrinomonadaceae bacterium
GGAGATGTTATTGACAGCCACCAGCGAGGGTTGATCGACCACCACGCCACTGCCGCGCACGTAAATGATTGTCGCGGCCGAACCCATGTCGATCGCGATCGAATCCGAGACGAGATTGCGAAGCGACCCCATTCCCATGAACGCTGCCGTTTTGCTCATGAACCCCATTTCACACGGGATAATGTGTAAACGTTGTGGCGTTGTCAATCGTCGCCGATTTGAGTAGCATCGCGGGCCATGGCTACAACAAAACCTGACGCTATGACGGGCGAGCAAATCGTCGAACTTTCACGCCGCCACACGATCTTCGAGTGGTCCGTTCAATCAGCGGTAGATCCGATTCCCGTGGCGCACGCCAAAGGCATTTATTTCTACACACCGGAAGGGAAGCGCTTCATCGACTTCAACAGTCAGTTGATGTGCGTCAACATCGGCCACAGTGATGAACGCGTGGTGCGGGCTATTCAGAAACAAGCGGAGACGTTGTCGTACGCGAACCCGTTTATGGCGACTGAAGTGCGCGCGCGACTCGCCGCGAAGCTGGCCGAGATCACGCCGGGCGACATCGACACGTTTTTCTTCACGAACGGCGGCGCGGAAGCGAATGAGAACGCCATCCGCATCGCCCGTCTGTTCACCGGACGTCACAAGATCGGCGCGCGCTACCGTTCGTATCACGGCGGCACCGCCGGTGTGTTGACGTTGACGGGAGATCCGCGGCGTTGGGGAGCGGAACCGGGAATTCCCGGCGTGTTTCGCATTCCCGAGTTTTATCACGGCATTCAGAAGGGATTCGACACCACGGAAGAAGTGTTGGCGCGCACCGAAGAGACGATCGAGCTCGAAGGCGCGAAGACGATCGCCGCGATCATCGTGGAGCCCGTGGTCGGGACAAACGGCATCCTGATTCCGCCTGACGGTTACATGCAGGGACTGCGAGCGCTCTGCGACAGACACGGAATCATGTTGATTGCGGATGAAGTCATGGCGGGATTCGGACGGACCGGCGAGTGGTTCTCAGTTGACCACTGGAAGATCGTGCCGGATTTGATTTCGATGGCGAAAGGACTGACGAGTGCTTACGTGCAGTTGGGCGCGGTCGGCATGCGCCGGCAGATCGCCGAGCACTTCCAAAAGAACTTCTTCTACGGCGGTTTGACTTACAACAGTCACCCACTCGCCTGCGCAGCGGGCCTTGCGACGATCTCGGTTTACGAAGAAGACAACCTGATCGAAAACGCGCGCGAGATGGGCCAGTTGATGCGCACTCTGATGGAAGATTTGGAAAGTCGCCATCCGTCAGTCGGGACCACGCGCAACATCGGCCTCTTCGGGATTTTCGAGCTTATCCGCAACCGCGAAACACGCGAGCCACTGGCGCCGTTCAACGGCACCTCACCCGAGATGCAGGCGCTCGGCAAGTTTTTCCGTCAGGAAGGTCTCTACACCCTCGTGCGCTGGAACACCTTCTTCACCAACCCGCCCCTCTGCATCAACGAAGCGGAGATGAGGGAAGCGTTCGCGATTATCGATCGGGGGCTGCAGATCACCGATCAGGCGGTGAGCTAACCCGGATACTTGACCCTGCCGGGAAGCTTTTCCGGCAGACGTTGTCTGTCATCGATAATCTCTTCGATATGGACTCCCGCTGCGCGGCCGTAGGCGAGCAGTACCCACAACGACGGCTCCCGTCTGCCGGTTTCGTATTCCGAGATCCGACTAGGCGCTAGAGTGCCCTCCATCCCCATACGTTTGACCAATTGAATTTGCGACAACCCTAAGGCGTTTCGGATCGTGAGGAGTTTCGTTGCCAGGTGCTCCTGCCTTGGCCTTGGGTTACCCATTCACCACTGATCTCCTCTCCCCACAATACTGCCGCAAGCCATACACCCACGAGTTAAAACTTGACGTCTTAAGCCCTCACGTCTATACTCAGTTGCGAGTAGCTGTTGAGAGTGACCCTATTGGCTGTTGCGTACTCCCAGTTGCGTATGACCGGAGCTATCTTAACTGGTTGTTTGTAAATCGTAAATAGAAGGTCGAACCGGCTAACGAAAGGAAAAAAGTTACTGTGGCAATGAAGTTCTTACCAAAGCGCTACATTTGTTGTGTGCTTCGAATTGCGACGACGTTTTGCGTCCTCGGCGATCTCATACCTACGAGCGAATCCGCCGTGCGCTGGCTTTGCACCTGGCCGGCGTTGCTCGGTTGGAAACGGCGTATCTACTGGCTTTTCCTTCGGGTCTCCGATTCGCCCGGCAAGAAGGCTCGCTTCACTCTTTGGGGAATCGACTCCTCGGGCTATCTCATCATCGTTGAAATCCTGAACCGTACGGAGGCGCCGCGAGACGCGTTCAGGAGTTTCGTTTCCCGCTTCAAGGCTTTCAGCGATCACCGCACGTGGTCGACGAGAGAATTGCGCGCAAGATGGCGCGACTATCTCAGCTCGGACCGCGATCTGCCCGATGAATTTTCGACTTCCTGCAAGCGTGAGGTCGAACTGGCGTTTGCGAAGCGACAAGCCGCGGGAAATCCGCCGCCGATTCTGATAGTGGTCGTGGCGTGCAGGGCCGACTTTCGTCTCTCTGACAACGGGTTCAAGAACCTTCTGTTTCTTGAGAAGCTGGCGGGCTCGTCGCGAGTGGTGTTGCGCGCGATTAATGGCAGATTCGGACGCAGAGGAGTGCGCATCAACTGCTGGACTCCGCGTTCAGGAACCAGGAAGCGCAGGTGGCGTCGCTTACGATAGTGGCGTCAATGCACCAATGGG
>DASUOZ010000106.1:0-5689 GCA_036276375.1 Pyrinomonadaceae bacterium
TTCGCCGCCGCAACGAAGTCTTCAGTCATCTTGCGCCCGTCCACCTTGCGAAATGCTTCGGCGCCTTTCTCATCCGTTCCGGGAAAACCGCCCACCGACGTCAAACCGTCAGGCGCGAAGGCGACGAAGTTAGCAAGCGCAAGCCGCCGCGCGACGTCCTCGATGTAAGGATTGAGCCCGCGGTTCTCGTGAATGACCAGCACCGCCGGCAGCTTCCCGTTCTTTGCCGGGCGAGCCAGGTAGCCTTTGATCGAGCCGTTCCCTTCCGGCGACTGGACGGTTTCGTAGCCGACCTTGATGCGTTTGTCATCCGGTGGAACCTGTTGCGCCCACGCGTAGTTTGGCCTGAGACCCTCAAAAATCGCGGCGACGGTCAGGCCGCCGACGGCAAACTTCGCGGCGCGGTCGAGGAAAGTGCGCCGGCTGATGTCGCCGTGCTGGTATTCGTGAAAGAGGTCCAACAATTCCTGCGGGTAATCACTTGCTACTTTGCGTTCCATTCTTTCTACTTCGGTTGGTCAGCGCTGTTAAAACTAAGATAAAATTTCGGCCTTTTCAATTCGCAGTTAAGCCGGGTGTCGTAACACTCTGAGAAAGGTGACTTCACTTTATGGATTGGATCTCTGATCCGCAAGCCTGGATAGCTTTACTTACGTTGCTCGCGCTCGAGATTGTACTCGGCATCGACAACATTATTTTCATTTCCATTCTGGCGGGAAAACTGCCGGCTGAGCAGCAAGCGCGCGCGCGTTATATCGGCCTCAGTCTGGCGCTAATTCTCAGAGTGATTCTGCTTTTCTCTCTTTCGTGGGTCATCGGCCTGACCGCGCCGCTGTTCGGCGTCCTGGGTCAGGAGATTTCCGGCCGTGATCTAATCCTGTTATTGGGCGGACTGTTTCTGCTCGGCAAGGCGACCTTTGAAATCCACGACAGTCTGGAAGGTGAGGAGGGCCACGCTGCCGCGAGAGTGAAAGCCAACTTCACCAGTGTGATCATCCAGATCATTTTGCTCGACGCGGTTTTTTCACTCGACTCCGTCATCACGGCCGTCGGCATGGTCAACGAGATCGGAATCATGATTGCGGCAGTCGTGGTGGCAATAGGTATCATGATGTTGTTCGCGGCGCCGGTCAGTGGCTTCGTGCATCGACATCCGACGATCAAGATGCTGGCGTTGAGTTTCCTGTTGTTGATCGGTCTGACGCTGATTGTCGAAGGGTTCGACATTCACATACCGAAAGGTTACATCTACTTCGCGATGGGCTTTTCTGTCTTCGTTGAGTTTCTTAATTTGCGTATACGCAAGAAATCGACTCCGGTCCAGTTTCACGAGCGTTACTAAAAACGATGCGAAAAACAATTCTCTGCTTCGTCGTCTGCCTGCTATCGATCTTCGCGGCTCAGGCGCAGCCAACTGACGCGAATACAACCGCGCTGAAGAATGCGCTTCAGCTCAAACTGGACGAGTGGCACAAAGCCGGGAGCTTTCCCGGCGCGACCTTCGGTGTGGTGCTCGCAAACGGCGACTCGTTTGGCCTTGCGGTCGGGTATTCGGATCGCGAGGTCAAAACGCCAATGAAGCCTAACGATCGAATGCCGGCCGGTAGCGTTGGCAAGACATTCGCTGCCGCCACGGCTTTGCAGTTGATCAAGGAAGGCAAGATCGGCCTCGACGACAAAATTGAGAAATACCTGGGCCGTGAAACGTGGTTTATGCGTCTGCCGAACGCGAAAGACATCACCGTGCGGCAGTTGATGAACCACACCAGCGGTCTTGTGCGTTACGAGTTCAAAGAGCAGTTTACGAAAGACTTGACCGCGAACCCGGAAAAAGTCTGGCAGCCCGCGGAGCTGGTGGCTTATTTGTTCGATGAGAAAGCGCCGTTCGAAGCGGGCAAGGGCTGGGACTATTCCGACACGAATTACATCGTTCTCGGAATGATCATCGAAAAGGTAACGGGCCGAAAGTTCTACGACGAAGCAAACAGACGAGTGCTCAAACCGCTGAAGTTAACCGACACGATCCCGCAGGATGGGCCAAGACTGAAGGGCGTGGTGCAAGGTTATGCCGGCCCAAACAATCCGTTCGGCGGGACCGACGCAATGATCGTGAACGGAAAGTTTGCGGTCAACCCGCAGTTTGAATGGACCGGCGGCGGCTATGTTTCAACCGCGCATGATCTCGCGCGTTGGGCCAGGATGTTCTACGAAGGGAAAGCATTCTCGCCCGACTTGCTGCCGCAAGTCGTTGACGGCGTTGCGGCGCCGATGCTCGGCCGTGAAACTAAGTACGGCCTCGCCGCAATCATTCGTAAAACTCCGGCCGGAACGGCGTACGGGCACAGCGGCTTCTTCCCGGGCTACATGACCGACATGATGTACTTCCCGGAACACAAGATCGCGCTCGCGGTGCAAGTAAACACCAGCGTCGGACGCAATCTCGGCAAACCGCTCAGTAGAGTGCTGGTTGAGATGATCGAGGTGATCAAGCCCAAGCAGCTTCATCACTTCGTCTTTTTCGGCATGGATCGCGAGAAGCTGCGAGCGACGAAATCGTTTCTGGAGACGAAGGCGTTCGAAGGCGCACAAGTGGCCTATTTCTGGCGCCAGCTTGAACCCGGAAAAGACCAGTACGACTTTAGTTTGATTCGTGAAGACCTCGCGTTTCTGAGTCAGCACGGAAAGAAACTCTGGGTCCAGATTCAGGACGTCACGTTTAGTGAGCGCCGGATTCCGGTGCCGAAGTACCTGCTCGAAGATCCGCAGTATCACGGCGGCGCCAACCGTCAATACAAATTCAAAGACGATGACGAAACACAGGCAACCCCCGCCGGGTGGGCCGCGCGGCGCTGGGATCCCGCCGTGCAGGAACGATTTCATAAATTGCTGCTCGCCCTGGCGAAGGAATTTGACGGACGGATTGAAGGAATCAACTTTGCTGAGTCGTCGGTGACTTTCGGTCAAAGCGGTCGCGTTCACCCGGACGGATTCACGCCACAAAAGTATAGCGAGGCGCTGGTTACAAACCTGAAAGCGTTGAAAGGCGCATTTTCGAAATCGATTGCACTTCAGTATGCCAACTTCATGCCCGGTGAGTGGCGCGCGACGGACGATAAGGGATATCTACGCGCGGTCTATCAGGCGGCCCGGGAAGTAAAAGCGGGCGTCGGTGGTCCGGATCTGTTGCCGTACAAGCGAGGTCAGATGGTCAGCAGCTACGAATTGATCAGAGAGGTCGGCAGCGAAGTTAAGGTCGGCATCGCTGTTCAGGACGGCAATTACGAGCACGTCAACCCGCAGACCGGCAGGCGCGTGACGATCGCGGAACTGATCGGGTTTGCGACTGATTACCTCAAGGCGGATTATATATTCTGGTGCACCGAGGAGCCTTATTACACAAACGCCGTAGTGCCGTTCATGCAAGCCGCGTCAAAATAGTTCCTTTACGAATCGCAGTCTGGGTGCTCGAATCTATTTCACGCGCACGAACGGCATGTCGCGCATTCGCGATGCTCCGACGTGCATGCCGCTCACCTTTCCGTCCTTGTCTCGTGTGAACCAGACAACGTATCCCGGTACGGTGAAATGCTCCTTGTAGAGCGGTTGCATCGCCAAACGCGTCGCCGGGCGCTGTTTGACGAAAACCTTGTCACCGTCGACCACGACAGAGTAGGTTGCGCCAGCCTCTTCGCTAAACCACTCTCCCTGGAACGCAGCCAGGTCCGCGGCCGTTGGCTTCCATTCGACCTCAGGCGCGAAACGTCTGACTTCACCATTTGCATCGACGACTTCAGCCGCACTCGGCTTGCCGTCCTTATCAAGCGTGAACACCAATTTGTTGTCGCCGGCCGTGAACTGTCCGCCGCCCATCGGTACCAGTCGCGCGCCCATCCAGCGCGAAACGCCGTTTTCAATCACGAACCGGGCGGGGAAATGTGTCTTCTCATTCCGCCAAACGCCGGCGAACTTTTTCAGCTCGTCTTCTGAAACCTGGGGCGGCTCGGTTTTGGCGGTTTCGGGAAACGGTCCAAAGATCTCATCCGTTATGCCGGCGGCCATTCCGCCGGCGCTTGGCGAAGTGCCGTTACACATCACGCCGACTGAAACCTTGTTGTCCGGATAACGCGCCAGAAAAGTCTGATATCCGGCAGTCGCTCCGCCATGCGAAACATCTTTGAGTCCCTTGTAGCTGTCGACTTCGAGTCCAAGCGCGTAGGTGATCTTGCGGCCGTCATTCAGCACACCTCGAGTTTCGAGCGCCTGGACCAGCGCTGCACCGAGCGATTGCGAATCAAGCATCGCATTCCATTTCATCCAATCGCCCACCGTCGTGAGCATGCCGCCGTTGCCATAAACGTTCATGAACGGCATGGTGAGCCGCCATGGTCCGTTCGCTTGACGCGAGTACGCTTGCGCGCGTCCGGGGACTATGCGCTGGTAGTCGTCTCGCCACGAACTGTTCTTCATACCGACCGGCTTGAACAACCGCTCGTCGACGAATGCCGGGAACTTCTGTTTCGAAACACGCTCAACGATGATGGCCGCGAGGTTGTATCCGCTATTTGAATAGGAGTATTCCGCACCGGGCGTGAAATCGAGTGCGCGCTGATGCGTGATAACGTCGAAGGCGAGATCCTGAGAGATGACTCGATCGCCGCGGCCGACGCCTGTCAGACTCAAAACCGTGCCCCAGTCGCGCAGACCGGCCGTGTGATTCAACAGATGTCTGATCGTTAACTTCGTACCGTAATCCGGCAGTTCGGGAATGTACTTCCGAACCGGGTCGTCGATACTGAGCTTTCCGTCCTGTTGCAACAGGACGAGCGCTGCGGCCGTGAACTGCTTCGCGACTGAGCCTGACTCAAAAATCGTCTGCGTACTGTTTGGAACGTTGTGCTCCATATTGGCGAGTCCGAACGCCTTTTCAAAGACGACCTCTCCGTTGAGTGACACAGCGGCAGCGCAGCCGGGCGCCGGTCCGACGTACGCCTTCGCAACCTTCTCAAACGCTCGCTCAGCGCCGGCCACGACCTTAGCTTTGTCGGGAACCTGGGCCGAGATTGCAGTTGAGAGAAACGCGACGAGAGTTAAAACGAATAAGAAGTTTCTTCTGCTCATGCGAGTTCGTCCTTTCGGTACTGGTTCGGCTTGAAACAACGCCGACAGGTACTGGCTCAGCTTGAAACAACGCCTTCGGCCTATTGTCAAACTGAACCGCAACGTTCCTTCTCTGCGGTGGTAAGTAGCTGAAACAAACTCGCGTAGAATAGCGGGTCGCGACGCACACGTCATCCTAAAACTGAACTTCATCCGCGCGATCGTCGTTAAGGAGCGTTAACGAGCCATTCACTCAGGCAAATCATTGTTGGAGGTATGCGATGTATTGTCCGCGATGTGGCCACCAGCCGATCTCTGAGGCGCTGCGTTTCTGTTCTTACTGTGGTCTCAAGCTGGGAGTCGTCAAGGCTTCTTTGGCTGACGAAGACGAAGTCGCACCGATGGCCCCCGCGGCGAACCAAGCGCTAGCCAGCCCGCTGCTCCCGCGAGACATAAACATCGGCGTGATTCTCATGTTCGTGGGCACGCTCGTCGCCGCGCTGCTGGCGGGACGAGACTTCGGCCGTGAAGGCGGCGCGCTGATCCTGCTCGTGGCCTTTTCGTCGATCCTGCTTCTCTCGCGGCCGCTTCT
>DASUOZ010000107.1:0-3021 GCA_036276375.1 Pyrinomonadaceae bacterium
CCATCGCGCCGAATGATCCGTGTGCGAGAATCGGTTCGGGTTTCCACGTCTCGCCTTCGCGGCGATAACCGAGCGCGATCTTGTCGCGCGGCACTTCCGACATTTCGAACGTACTCGCGTTCATGCCGAGCGGACGCAGGATGCTGTCGCGAACGTAATCGGCGTAAGGCTTGCCGGAAGCCTTCGCGATCACCTGGCCGAGGATCGCGAACCCGTAGTTTGAATATTCGAAAGCCGTGCCGGGCGCGGTGGAGAACGGAATACCTGCTTTCATCCACGCGCGCATCGTTTCGTCGGTTTGGGCCAACTGGCGATCGCCCCACGGATTGTCTTCGGGAAAGCCTTCCGAGTGTGTCAGTAAATGACGAATCGTGATCGCCGGTGAGTCGCTGGTCGGATAAGGGAGATCGGCGAGCGCCGGAACGTAACGCGCAGCCGCGTCGTCGAGCGAGAGTTTGCCTTCGTCCCGCAGCTTGAGTATCGCCATCGCGGTGAAGCTCTTGGTCATGGAGGCGATGCGAAAAACTGTTTCGGGCGTGACCGGCGATTTGTTATCTGTCTCGCGAACACCGGCCGCTTTCACCCAGGCAAGCTCGCCATCGATGACGACGCCCATCACCGCACCGGGCATCCGCTCGGCCGACGCCTTAAACAACTTCTCACTTTCCGGAAACGCCGCGGCGAGTTTCTGCTTCCGCTCCGGGTCCTTAAACGTCGACGGCGGCACCGTTCCCGTGGCCACGCGTTTTTGCGCCTGGATCACAGGCGCCGAAATTAAAAGCGTCAGGAGAACTAAACAAATCAAGTCTTTCATACTTGAACCGTCCCAGAACTTTCGTGTGCATGTATTGTCCGGGTGACGTCGCTAAGCTCGCTCGAGATTGTGGGGCCTGAGAGTCTCTACTTTCGGTAAATCTCGCCGCCGGTTTCGACGAACTCCTGTGCCTTCTCTTTCAACCCCATCGATAGCGCCGCCGCTTCGTCGACCTGTTTTTGTGAAGCGTATTCGCGTACGTCCTGGGTAATTTTCATCGAGCAGAAGTGCGGTCCGCACATTGAGCAGAAATGCGCGAGCTTAGCGCCTTCCTGAGGCAAAGTTTCGTCGTGGTATTCGCGCGCAACTTCCGGATCGAGTGAGAGATTAAACTGGTCTTCCCAGCGAAACTCGAAGCGCGCTTTTGATAACGCATTGTCGCGATACTGCGCACCCGGATGGCCTTTTGCGAGGTCTGCTGCGTGGGCCGCGAGCTTGTAGGAAATGACTCCGTCTTTGACGTCCTTTTTGTTTGGGAGGCCCAGGTGCTCTTTCGGCGTCACATAGCAAAGCATCGCCGTACCAAACCAGCCGATCATCGCGGCGCCGATGGCCGACGTGATGTGATCGTAGCCGGGGGCGATGTCGGTGGTTAAAGGTCCAAGCGTGTAGAACGGCGCTTCATCGCACGTTTCGAGCTGCTTGTCCATGTTCTCTTTGATCAAGTGCATCGGCACGTGGCCGGGGCCTTCGATCATCACCTGGCAATCGTGTTCCCACGCGATCTTCGTCAACTCGCCAAGCGTATCGAGCTCCGCGAATTGGGCTTCATCGTTCGCATCCGCAATCGAGCCGGGACGCAAACCATCGCCAAGTGAAAACGATACGTCGTAAGCGGCCATGATCTGGCAGATGTCGCGGAAACGCGTATAGAGAAAACTTTCTTCATGATGCGCCAGACACCACTTCGCCATGATCGAGCCACCACGACTGACAATTCCGGTCGTCCGGCGTGCGGTTAAAGGGATATACGGCAGCCGTACTCCCGCGTGGATCGTGAAGTAGTCGACGCCCTGTTCGGCCTGTTCGATCAACGTGTCGCGGAAGATTTCCCACGTCAACTCTTCAGCTTTACCGCCAACCTTTTCGAGCGCCTGGTAGATGGGCACAGTTCCGATCGGCACCGGCGAGTTGCGGATGATCCATTCGCGCGTCGCGTGAATGTTTTTGCCGGTCGAAAGGTCCATCACCGTGTCAGAGCCGCAACGGATGGACCAGCGCATTTTGTCGACCTCTTCTTCGATCGAGGAAGCTACGGCGGAGTTGCCGATGTTGGCGTTGATCTTCACGAGGAAGTTGCGCCCGATGATCATCGGTTCCGATTCCGGGTGGTTGACGTTTGCGGGAATGATCGCGCGCCCGCGGGCGACTTCGGATCTTACAAACTCCGGCGTCACGTACTGCGGTATCGCAGCGCCAAACGACTGGCCCGGATGCTGGTGCAGCAACGAATCGCGAGCCTCAACCGCCTGCGATGCGACGTCCCAGGCCGCTTCGCGGCCGAGGTTTTCGCGGATGGCAATGAACTCCATCTCGGGAGTGATGATTCCGCGCCGCGCGTAGTGCAGTTGGGTCACACACGAACCCGGTTTTGCTCGCAACACCGGACGCCGCGCAGCCGGAAACTCTTCCAGCCGCCCGACGTCTTTAACACGCGCGCGATTGGCCGCTGCAAACGTCAGATAACCGTCGTCGATCGGTTGCGCTTCGCGGCCTTCATACTGTTCGACGTCGCCGCGCGCGAGAATCCACTCGCGCCGCAACGACCGCAATCCTTTTACACTCTCGCAAACGACTTCCGGATCACCCCAGGGTCCACTCGTGTCGTAAACACGCACTGGCGGGTTGGCAACCAGATTCCCATCGAGCTCACGCGACGGGCTCTGCGTGATTTCGCGAAACGGCACGCGCACGCCCGGCAAATTGCCGTCGACGTAAACACGGCGCGAGTTTGGAAGCGATCGGTTGTCGTCAATCGGAGTAGGTTTTGTGCCTGCACTCATGGGCAAAGTATAATCTCGCCGCTAGGACCCAACCTAATCCGCTTCCGGAGACACAAATGCTGAAACGGTTTGTCGCTTTCTCGCTAGTACTGTCACTACTTACGCTGCCGGCTTTGGCGCAAAACGGTGGTGCCGAAATGCTCACCCGCATCCGTGCGGAAGCAATGGAGCGCTCGCAGATAATGAAGACCATGCACATGTTTA
>DASUOZ010000108.1:0-5215 GCA_036276375.1 Pyrinomonadaceae bacterium
CCCCTCGACGTGCTCGAAAACGCACTGAAGATCAGCACCACCGCAAACGAGCAGTCAAACATTCATTTTCTGATCGCCATGACGATGCGCTACACGGGCGGCGACTTCGCCTCCCGCCAGCGTGTGCCGGATGAATTCGAAGACGCGCTCAGCGCCGGCAGACAAACGGACTGGTACGACGATGCGCTGTTTCATTACGCCGAATGGATGACCAACGTCGGCACGGTGCGGCAGCTCGAAGACGGCCAGTGGCAGCAACAACCTGACTTCGTGAAAGCGCTGGAACTTTATCGCCGGGTCGTACGCGAGTTTGCTAAAGGCGAGACTCAGTACTTCGACCGGGCGCAGGAGCAGATCAAAAACATAACCGAGCCCACGGTCGGCGTCGGCGTGTCAAACGTTTTTCTGCCCGGCTCCGAGATCCAATTCAACGTGAGTGCACGCAACGTGCGGCGCGTCGATTTCGCGCTGTACAAGTTCGACATGGTGCGCGACATACGGTTCAGTCGCACAACTGACGGTGATGAAGGTGACAGTGACAATGAAACGTGGCTGCAAAAACTTCCCATCGCGGGACGCGAGCCGGTCAAATCGTGGTCGCGAGACGTCGATACAACCGGAGCTCATCAGCAACAAAACGTGGAAGTTCGGGTGGATGGTCAACTGCCTGCCGGAGCTTATCTGCTCGAAGCAAAGAGTGGCGCGCTTTCTGCGCGCGATATCGTGCTTGTTTCCGATGCGACGCTGGTGCTGAAAACTTCAGCCAAACAAGCACTGGCGTTTTTTGTCGACGCCGTAACGGGCGCGCCGATCCCCAATGCAAACGTGTCGTTGTGGGAAAATTACTACCAGGGCGACCGGTGGCACTGGCGCCGTTTCCGGCAAACGACCAACGCCGATGGTCTCGCACATTTCACACTCAGAAGCGCTGACAAGACGCGTAATCTTTTGGCGACCGCTACCAGCAACGTGAACGCGAACGATCGCCAGGCGTTTGCGGCGAGTTACGTCTACCCCTACGGACACGAAGCGGCAGGCTGGCGCATCTACGCCTTCACCGATCGACCCGCGTACCGGCCGAAGGAAACCGTGCAGTGGAAATTCATCGCGCGCGAGTTGGGCAATGGCATGTATTCAACACCGGCGAATCAGGTCGTCGAGTACCAAATCAACGATCCGCGCGGCACGAAAGTCACGGAGGGAAAGGCGACGTTGAATTCGTTTGGCAGCGCCTGGGGATCGCTCGCGCTGACTGAACAGTTGCCGCTGGGCGAATACCAGGTCCAGTTTTGGACCGAGGGCTATCGCAGTCACATCGGTAATGCAAAGCTGTTTCGCCTCGAAGAGTACAAGCTGCCGGAATACAAAGTTGAAGTAAAGACTCCCGAACAGGATGGCAGGAAGAAGGCGTTTCGGCTCGGCGAGAAGGTCGAGGTTGAGATCAAGGCCGATTATTACTTTGGTGGTCCAGTCGCCAACGCTTCCGTTGAGGTTGTGGTCTACCAGAATCAGTTTTTTCACTACTGGTTCCCGCGACGTGATTATCCCTGGTACTACGACGACATCGCATACATGCAGCGTCGCTGGAACTACGGGGGCCAGGGCGCGATCGTCAAACGCGAGACCATTAAGACCGACGCGACCGGCAAAGCGAAGTTGAGCTTCGACACGCCGCGCGAAAACTACAACCAGGACTTTCAGTATCGGATTGAGGCACGCGTCGTCGATTCGTCACGACGCGAGATCGTTGCGAGCGACACCGTGCGCGTCACGCGGCAACGTTACTACGTCTATCCGCGCCCGGAGCGAAACATCTCACGGCCCAAAGACAAAGTCACTGTCGACATCAAAGCGCTCGATGCGAACGAGCAGCCGGTGCAGACCGAAGGCACGGTAAAGATCACGCGCGATTATTGGTCCGAGATCTGGATCGATCCGCGTGGCCGTGAAGTACAGGGTGAAGAATTGCGGCAGTTGAAGGAGCGTGAAGAAGTGTTTCCGCCGACGCAGCAGCGCGGGCAGCGGCCGTGGCGCTTGAAGTTTCGTGGTTATCAACACGAAGACATCGGTACGCAAACGATAAAGACTGACGCGGAGGGCGTTGCGCAGGTCAATTTCACACCCGACAAAGAAGGCTACTATCGCGTGGCGTGGGCCAGCAGTCAGGGCGCCGATCCCAGACGCGATCGTTTTCTGCCGCTGATCAAAGCAGAGACCTACGTGTTTGTGGCGACGAATGCGACGACCGAGCTCGGCTATCGCCGCGGCGGCGTTGAAGTGATTGTGGATAAAGACACGTTTCGCGCGGGACAAACGGCGCCCGTGATGATCAATGTGCCGGTGCCCGATCGTTACGTTCTGTTCAGTATCGAAGGCGATGACCTTTACAGCTACCAGGTGGTCCACGTACCCGGTACGACGAAACTCATCGAAGTCCCCATCGAAGAGAAGCACATTCCGAACGTTTATCTGAGTGCGTCGCTGGTGAGCGGCACAAACTGGTACGTAGATACGAAACAGGTCGTCGTGCCGCCAATCGCACAGTTCTTGATGGTGGCGGTAAAAGCCGATCGCGAACAGTATGAGCCGCAGGACGAAGGAACGTTATCGATCACGACCAAAGACGCGGATGGCCGGGCAATCTCGACGGAAGTCGCGCTTGGTTTGATCGACGAGTCAGTGAAGTACATTCAACAGGACTACGCCGGCGATCCGCGCCAGTTTTATTACGGAAAGAAACGCGCGCTGTTGGTCCAGACGCAAAGCACGCTCAACCAGAAGACGTATGCGCAGTATCAGTTGGTCGACGGGCAGTTGCGCGATGTTAAGAACGAGATGTTTGCCGCGAAGGAAAAGGATGCGTTTCAGAACCTGACGACTCTGGCGCAGCTTAGCCCAGGCGCAGCGGATTCGATCAATGCTTCTCGCAACTCGTTGCAATTGGGTGGAAGAGCGGCCGGCACGGAAGCTAACAACTACGCTTTCGATTCCGCACCGCTCGAGATCAGGGCAATCACTGAACTTCCCTTGAATGGACGTTCAGCCGCGCGGCAGGAGAAGAACGCCGCTCCGGCGCCTGCTCAGGAACCCGCGATTCAGGTGCGCAGTGATTTTCGTTCGACGATCCTCTGGTTGCCTGACGTTACCACGGACGCGAACGGCATGGCGACGGTGAACGTCAAGTATCCGGATTCGTTGACCACCTGGTCCGCAACCGCGCGCGCCGCGAGTACCGCAAATCAATTCGGCATCGGCAGTTCGACCACGCGAACGAAGCAACCGTTGATCGTTCGCCTGCAAGCGCCGCGGTTCTTCGTGGTGGGCGATCGAGTGACTGTGTCCGCCGTCATCAATAACAACACGGATAAGCCGATGCGCGTTGCGCCCGCGTTGACTGCTGAAGGAGTGACGGTTTCAGGCGGCGCGTCGCCGGTTGAAGTCAAAGCCAACAGCGAGACGCGCGTCGATTGGGGAGTTGTGGTCACACACGCGAGTGAAGCGAAATTGAAGGTCGAAGCGCGCGGTACGCAGTACTCCGACGCGATGGAGAAACGGTTTACGATCTTCGAGCACGGCATCGAGAAGTTTGTCTCGCGCTCCGGCAAGATGCGCGGTGACAGCGTCGCGGTCAAGCTCGATATTCCGAAAGAGCGCCGTGCTGATTCAACGAACCTGACCGTGCAGATCGCGCCCAGCATGGCCACGACGATGCTCGACGCGTTGCCTTATCTGATCGATTACCCGTATGGCTGCACTGAACAGACGATGAGTCGCTTCCTTCCGGCTGTAATCACGGCCAAAACACTGCGCGATCTCGGGCTGAAACCGGAAACGGCGATGCACAAGATCTTCGGCGGAATCGAACCGGCAAGTGCCGCTGCCACTCATCCCGACGGTCGCCGTGACCTGAAGCAGCTCGAAGCGATGACGCAAGCCAGTCTCGATCGGCTCTATGGTTTTCAGCACGCTGACGGTGGTTGGGGCTGGTGGCGAGAAGGCGAAAGCGATCACTTCATGACCGCGTACGTCGTGTGGGGCATGACGCTCGCACACCAGGCCGGCGTCGAAGTGAAGCCCGAGGTGGTCGAGCGGGCTGTCAGTTTTCTCGACAAGGAACTGGTGGAAGAAGAGAAGAACTACGACGCGCAGGCGTGGATGCTGCACGCGCTCGCCGTCTATCACAACGCGCAAAAGAGCGGGACGGTCGGCAAGTTTCAGGAAACTGCTTTCCGCAATCTCTGGAACAACCGCGACCGCTTGAACGCTTACACGCGTTCGCTCCTTGCTCTGTCGGCGCATAACTACGGCTACCGTGATCGGGCAAAAACGCTCGTTGAGAATCTACAAAACGGAGTGAAGGTCGACACGCAGCCGGACACATCGATCGTGCAACAAGGGGCGCAATCGTCAGATCCGTCCGTTATGGCGACGGCGCACTGGGGCGAAGATGGCGTCTACTGGCGCTGGTCCGATGGCGGTGTAGAAGCGACGGCGTTCGCACTGCGCGCACTGCTGGCGATCGATCCGCAGAACAAGCTCGTCGAGCCGGTAACGAACTGGCTCGTGAAGAACCGTCGCGGCTCGCAGTGGAGTAATA
This sequence comes from Pyrinomonadaceae bacterium, assembly GCA_036276375.1. Classification (GTDB taxonomy): domain Bacteria; phylum Acidobacteriota; class Blastocatellia; order Pyrinomonadales; family Pyrinomonadaceae; genus PSRF01. Next base: position 4,598 of record DASUOZ010000108.1, read on the forward strand.
CGCGCGATACGGCCATCGTCGTGTTGACGCTCAACGACTTTCTGCGCGTGAGCGGGGAAGTGCAGCCGGTGATCGGTTATGAACTGCTGGTCAACGGCACACCGGTGACGTCGAAGCAGATCACTGCGGACGACGCTTTAAGCGCGCCGAGCAAGTTTGCGGTCGCGCGCGAGTGGATTCGCGACGGACAGAACGAGATCAGGATCGTGCGCAAGAATGGCAGTGGTCCACTCTACTTTTCGGCCCAGGCGGAGTTCTTTAGTCTCGAGGAGCCGCTGAAACCGGCCGGGAATGAGATCTTCGTGCGGCGGCAGTACTTCAAACTCGTAAACCATCCGACGCTGCTGAAGGGGACGGTTTCCGAGCGCGTGCTGCTCAATGACGGCGACACGGTGAAGAGCGGCGATCGTATCGAGGTCGTAGTCACGGTTGAAGCAAAGAACAACTACGAGTATCTGCTGTTTGAAGATCTGAAACCGGCGGGACTTGAAGCGGTGCAGATTCGCAGCGGTGAGAACATGTTCATTCGCGAGCTTAAATCCGGGGGCGGGTTTACCGGGCGCGCGCGCTGGGTTTATCAGGAACTGCGCGATCGGAAAGTAGCGCTGTTCATCGATA
>DASUOZ010000109.1:0-5744 GCA_036276375.1 Pyrinomonadaceae bacterium
ATAGGCGTTCGCACGCAGCACGACCGGATGTTTCCGCTGCGCGGCCGTCAGCGCCAAACTCTCGCGCCGCGACACAACCGCCGGTTTGAAAACCAGCAAACGGTCCTGCATCAACTGCCCGTACGCCTTCGCGCTGAACTCCACGTTTAAGGTGAACTTTCCATCGCCCACGTTATCGCTGGGCTCGATCTTGTTCGCGCGCGCGGACGTTGCGCCGGCGGTCAACCAGCGCTCGATCATGCCGTGGTAGTCGGGCTTCGAAAGCTGCTTGAACTCGGAACGAAATCTCGCCGCGGTTTGGCCCTGCGCGTTTTCCAGAATCTGTCCGGCAATCGCGCCGTCCGCCTGGAGTTGCAACGTCGCAACGCGTTCGAGCTGGTTCATCTCGGGCGGCGTGATCGGCATCTTCACGAGCTCGGTTGAGATCCTTGAATCCAGCAGCGCGAGACTACCCTGCATGTGATAAGGCAGGTCACCAATCGGAGTTTCGCTGTCTGTCGGATCGAAGATCAGCAAGCGCCCGAGCTTCGGATGCTCGATGATGGTGCTGGCTTGAGTTTGATCGCTGACTTTGACCGCGATGATGCAGTGGTTGAACTGCTGCGGCGACGGCCAATCAGCCCGAACGTAGGTCGGATCGCCGGAGTAAATGCTGACGGGAATCGCATCGATGCCGACCACTTTCAGCATCGCGCGCATCAGGTTTGCTTTGTCTTTGCAGTCGCCGTACGACTTCGCAAAAACTTCCGTTGACGAGTGCGGACGATAACCACCGCCGCGGCCGATACCGGTTTGGATCGAGATGTATTGAATGTTCTGAACGTAGCCGGCAATCGCGCGAATCTTGTCGTATTCGGTCTTCGCGAGGGCTGTTAGTTCGTACGCTTTTCTCGCCAGCGCGTCGTCGACCTGCACCTGCGGATCCTCGAGCTCGGCCATCCACGTGGCCACTTCGGTCCAGTTCGCAAACGTCTTGATGTTTAGTTGGTTGGTGTTTGCGGGCGGGTAATAACTCACCGCCAGACGCGGCACCAGGTTCGTGATCCGCGGGCTCAACGGCTCTTCCGGAACGGGCGGCAGATTCGAAAGTTCCCACGTGTAACTCGTGCCCGTAACGCGTGGCTCGACGTTTGGATGGTTGAACGTGAAAGCTTCCGCACGCCAGCCGGCCGGCAGTGTCAGTGTGTAACGCGAGCTGACCACCGGCAACTCGTCCTGGAACGACCAGTCGTCCTGGCTGAAAACGGATCGATCTTCGCGCGTGTAGCTGTAGGCAAACACCGAACCGACGTCAGCGTCGGTAGTAGCTGAAATGGTTCTTACGCGATACTCGTTGTAGACGTCGTTGAGCGCGCCGGCGATATCGACTGTTTCGTCTTTGCCGTAACGCTTCGTCTCGGCGCCGGGTCGAATGAGCCAGGCCTTCAACTCTTTCACCTTGCCCGTGTCGGGCAGGTAAACCACGTGCCCGGTAGCATATCCGCGTCCCTCGCGCTGCAACACGCGCACGGCGTAATTGACGGTCTCGGTGATGCGGCCGTCCGCAGCTACCGTGGCCATTCGCTCGTTGACCAGCACCACTGCGGCCACTTCTTTGTCATACGACGGCACTTTGAGCGTCGCGGCTTGTTGCACCCAGACAGGAGCCTCGTCGCCTGCTACCGCTGCTCTTTCGGGTACGGCGAAAAGCAAGAGAGCAATAATAACGATGAGCCAGGTTCTCATTTTTACGTCTCCTCGAATCAGTTCGAAGCCGTCTGTTTAAGGGCGATATTGTGATTGTCCTGCTTGTGCAATTGATCGAAGTAGCCCTTCATCGCGGGATACGTCTCGACCGGAAACAGCACCGCGTTACCGCCGCCGAAGAAAAACGATCGTTTGTAAACGAGCATTTTGCCGTCGGAAGTGATGGACAAGGCCGGTTTGTATTCCGAGATCTTGCCGCTGCCAAATGGCGCAGGCGCGTCTGCGTTGTCGAGTGCGTAGCCGGGCGGTAGTTCGATCTGTACGTGATCGTCTTCCGACCACGGGAAGTGGAAGTAGATCGGATGCTTGCGACCGGCGGTGGCGAACCGCGGATTGACGCCGCGTTGGAAGAATGCCGGCTGAATGAAAATCCGTTTGCCGGTGCGTTGCGCGTAACCCGGAACCCGGATGTGAAACATGTAGATCAGCGGTTTCACATGGTCTGTGGCGTTCTCAATCTTGATGTCTGTAATCTCGGCCGCGCTCATCAGCGCTTTGATTTCCGACTTCAGACGGTCCACGCGTTGAGTTTCCGACTCCTCGTCGATCTCTTCCTTGCGCTCGATCGCCCAGTGTCCGGAGTATTCAACGCTGATGTCGCCTTCGAGCGTGCCGTCCTCGGAGAGTTTCAGTTTTGCGTGACGCTTGATTTGCGACTTCTCCGGCGCCGACATCGGCGTCTCGACCCAGATGGGCTGCTTTGGATCCGTAATCAACGCCTGCTCGCCCTCTTCGCGCCAGAGCAACATGCCGTAAGGAATATAGTTGTAACCCGGATTGAAAAACTTCCAGGTGCCGCCGACGTTCACGGCGATATTGCGCGGATCGATGAAGTAGGCATTGGGCAGCGCCTTGTCGAAAAACAGATCGCCGCGATCGGGCGAAAGCGCGATGCGGGCGTCGAAGCCGGCGGCGTTTGCGAGCGCGGCGAAGAGAGTGTCGATGTCTCGACCGTAGCCGATTCCGCGCTTCAGCGTGTCAGCGGGGTTTTTATTTTCTTTCACCTTCTCGCGTTCTTCAGCCGTCAGACCGGACGCGTCGTTGCCGGCGTTTTTGATGTTCGTCCGGCAGTACTCGAACAGGCGTTCGAGTTTTTCGTCATCCGTTTTGGCTTCGGCGATGAGCGAAGCGGCGAGCTTCTTCACTTCGTCGTTTGGTTTGATCAGCGATTTGTTGTCTTCGTAGAACCTCTTGCCGACGTCGTTCCAGTATTTGGTTGGCTCAGGTCGAACGTCGCCGCGGGCGTAGTAGACCAGCATCCAGGTCTTCACCTGGTCTTCAGGCGGCATGTACGACTCTTCCTGCATCGCCGGCATGTTCGTCATCGTTGTGCTGTAGAAGCCGTTCTTCTCTTTAACCCACGGGCTCGACTGTCCATGCATCGTGACTGAATTGAAGCTCAGGCCTTCGTAGTCGTACGGCTTAATGAGGTACTGCACACGCCGCACCGGAATGTCGCGCTGGAATTGCAGCCGCAGATAATGGGCCGTGTCTTTCACACGCACTTCGCGCCAGCGATACTCAATAATGCAACCCGGTTCGACTGAAGGCATCGCGAAGGATCGCGCCTTCACTTTTAGACCACTCACTTTCACGATGGTCCGCTCGAAAATATCCTCTTTCTTTAGTTCAACGATCGAACCGTCAGGCTTGATGGTCCGGGCCGCGATGTCTCTAATCTTCACTTCGCCGCCGTACAGGTTGCCGAACGGCAGGTCGATCTTGCTCTGCGACTCTCGTCCCCGTTCCGAAAAGACTTTGACGCGCAGGTAGTGGGTGAAAATGAGGTCGCCGTCGGGACTGTCGTCGATTCTGACTTCCCAAAACAGCCCTTCAGCGTCGGCCTCTTTATCCACCATTGGAGTTTTCAGGGCCAGTTCGGAAGGGTCGACGGGCTTCCAGTCTTCGAAGAATGCGACGGCTGGAGAGGGCGCGAACACCAATAGACACACAAATAGGGCGGTTAGGGGATAGAGCGAGGGAGGAGTCTTCATTTATTTACCTTTCTACAACGTCGCTGGTTGAACTTTCCGTTGTCGAGCGATTGGGGATCCGAGGTCACCGCTGGTAGCGACACGGATTCTAACCGAAAATTTGCTCGGCCTTCAACCGAATCGTATAATTCGCGCATCACTCAGGAGGCAACGATGGCTACTGAACTAAAACGCTCAGACACGATGGACCGAATCGCCGAACTCCTCGGCGCGGATGCTGCAAAACTTCTGGACCACAAGTCGGAAACAATATCCAAAGATGACTTACAACTGCCCGGACCGGACTTCGTCGATCGTGTGTGGGGCATTTCGGACCGTTCGCCCGGCGTGCTGCGTTCGTTGCAGACTTTGTTTGACAACGGCCGCCTCGCGGGCACCGGTTACCTCTCGATTCTGCCGGTAGACCAGGGCATTGAGCACTCCGCCGGCGCTTCATTTGCCCCCAACCCGCAGTATTTCGATCCCGCGAACATCGTCAAACTCGCGATTGAAGGCGGCTGCAACGCGGTCGCTTCGACGTTTGGCGTGCTCGGCACAGTGGGACGGAAGTACGCGCACAAGATTCCCTTCATCGTAAAGATCAACCACAACGAGTTGCTGACGCTGCCGAACAAGTTTGATCAAGTGCTGTTTGGAACTGTCAAAGAAGCGCACAACCTGGGCGCGGTTGCTGTCGGCGCCACGATCTATTTCGGCTCCGAAGAGGCGACGCGCCAGATCACCGAAATCAGCGAAAGGTTTGCCGAGGCCCACGAGCTCGGTATGGCGTGCATTCTCTGGTGCTATCTGCGCAATCCGAAGTTCAAAACGGCCGAAGGCGATATGCACGCTGCAGCCGATCTGACCGGCCAGGCGAATCACCTCGGCGTGACGATTCAGGCCGACATCATCAAGCAAAAGCTGCCGGAGCGAAACGGTGGTTACAAGGCTGTCGAAAGCGCACTCGGCAGCTCGTACGGCAAGACGAGCAAGATCGTTTACGAGAAATTGACCAGCGACAATCCGATCGACCTGGTTCGTTACCAGGTGGCGAACTGCTACATGGGCCGCTGCGGTTTAATCAACTCCGGCGGCGAATCAAAGGGCGCGAGCGATCTCGGTGAAGCGGTGCGGACAGCAGTCATCAACAAACGCGGTGGCGGCATGGGCCTGATCTCCGGCCGCAAAGCTTTCCAGCGTCCGATGGTTGAAGGCGTGGAGTTGCTGAACGCGATTCAGGACGTCTATCTCGCTGAAGACATCACGGTAGCGTAGCCACAAGAAGCACAAAAGGCACAAAAGTCGTAGCACATCCATAGTGCTTCTTGTGCCTCTTTGTGGCTCCAATCCGTTTGGACTTCCTCACCCGTATATCTTTGAGGCCTTGCGACCCGAACCTGTACAAGACAATGACGTCGAGCTGCTGAGAGCCGTCGCCGCCCGCGACGAGGCGGCGCTCGCGCAGCTCTACGACCGCTATCGCGTAATCCTGTTTGGGTTGCTTATGCGTATATTGAACAACCGCGAGGACGCGGAAGACGTGCTCCAGGAAGTGTTCTTGCAGGTGTGGCGGCGCGCCGCAGACTTCGACGAGAATCGCGGACGGCCGTTTACCTGGCTAGTGACTTTGGCCCGCAGCCGCGGCATCGACCGGCTGCGAACACTCGCCGCACGCGAGCGAGTTGCGGCGGCAGGTGCGAGAGACGAGTCGGAAGCAGTCTCCGACGCGGCCAGCGATGCATTCCGTTCAGAACAGCGCGGCCTGGTAACAAACGCGTTGGCCCAACTCCCCGACGAGCAGCAGCGACCGCTGATGCTCGCCTATTTTGACGGACTCACTCAAACAGAGATCGCCGCCCGACTCGGAGCACCGTTGGGAACGGTGAAGACGCGCATGCGTACGGGCATGATGAGGCTGCGCGAGATGCTGGCCGGCAAAGGCGAGAGTTTTGGTTTTTGAGCTATTTTTAGCGTTGCGATGGTACACGAAGATTACAAAGAGTTGATTCCCGCTCACGCGCTGTC
>DASUOZ010000110.1:0-2034 GCA_036276375.1 Pyrinomonadaceae bacterium
TCGAACAGAAATCTCGTGCGATTCTCGATCGAGCCGCCGTACTCATCAGTGCGCAGGTTTACGTTCGTCGTCAGGAACTGTTGGACCAGATAACCGCTCGCTGAGTGCAGCTCAACTCCGTCGAAACCCGCGGCGATCGCGTTCTTCGCCGCCGTGGCGAAGTCTTTTACTGTTTGGGCGATTTCTGCTGACGTGATCTCGCGTGGCGTGACGAGGTCTTTCATGCCGGCGTCGGTGTAGTTCTTTCCCTTCGCCCGAACGGCGCTCGGTGCGACGGGCTGTGTGTTGTTTGGCAGAAAATCAGGCAGCGCAATGCGGCCGGTGTGAAAGATCTGCATGAAGATCCTGCCGCCTTCACGGTGCACCGCCTGCGTTACCGCGCGCCAGCTCTCGATCTGTCCGGGCGTGTAGATGCCGGGCGTGCGGACGTAGCCCTTCGCCATGGGTGATACGTTCGTCGCTTCGGTGATGATGAGTCCGGCCGACGCGCGCTGCCGGTAATACTCGGCGGCGTAAACCGGCTGCACGCCGTCGTCATCAGCGCGGCTGCGCGTCATAGGCGCCATGATGATGCGATTGTCGAGCTCGATCCGTCCGACCCGCAAAGGGTCAAAGAGCGCCGGCATAGATTGCGGTTCCTTCCACAAACAGTTTGCTTAATGCCTTTCTTAACAGAACCGAGCTTCTCCCGACAATCGTCCGCGCCAACTAACGGTGCGGCCAGGGGCCGCCTTAACGAACCGACTTGAACGCGGCGCGTAGGTCTTGCGTCAAGTATTCCGGCTGCTCCCAGGCTGCAAAGTGAGTGCCTTTCTCGTGGCGGTTGAAGAAGATGAGGTTCGGATACGCTTTTTCAACCCAGCTCTTTGGCGCGGCGTAGATCTCATCGGCAAACACGCTGATCGCCGCCGGCACCTTTACGTTCTTCACGGCAAAAAAGGCGAGCTTGTTTTCCCAATAGAGTCGACCTGAAGAAACGGCCGTGTTCGTCAACCAGTAGAGCGTGACGTTGTCGAGGATGTCGTCGCGTGTGAGACCTTCTTGCGCACCGTCAAAAACGCGCGCGATGAGCTTGTAGCTGGCGATGTCGTGGTCGATCATCCAGGCGGCCAGGCCAACCGGCGAATCCGCGATCGCGTACAGCGTCTGCGGACGGTTGCCCATTTCCAACGCGTAACCGAGACCGTGGGTGAAGAAGTAGCTGAGCTGGTCCCATGCGGCTTTTTCTTCGGGTGTGAGACCCGACGGCGGTTGCTCGTTGTACTGAAGTGCCTTGCCGACCTCGGCGGGAACCGCGCCTGCCATGTTGGTGTGAATGCCGACCAATTCCGTCGGCGCCTCTACGCCCATCAAATCGGTGACAAGTGAGCCCCAATCGCCGCCCTGGGCCGCGTATCGTGTGTAGCCGAGACGCTTCATCAACACTATCCACGCGCGTGCGATACGCTGGGGATCCCAGCCGGTCGTGGTCGGCTTGCCGGAAAATCCGTAGCCCGGCATCGACGGAATCACGAGGTGGAACGCGTCTGATTCGGTTCCGCCATGAGCTGTGGGATTGGTGAGTGGGTCGATGATCTTCAACTGCTCGACGACCGAGCCGGGCCAGCCGTGCGTGACGATCAGGGGCAATGCGTTTTCATGTTTCGAACGCACGTGAATGAAATGAATGTCGAGCCCCTCGATCTCGGTAATGAAGTGGGGGAGTGCCTGTAGTTTTGCTTCGCACTTACGCCAGTCGTAATCAGTGCCCCAGTAACGGGCGAGTTTTTGGATGGTGTCGAACTGCACGCCTTGCGATGCATCGTTCACGGTTTCCCGCTCGGGCCATCGGGTCGCGTTTATGCGCCGGCGCAGTTCGGTGAGTTCCGTTTCCGGAAAACTCACTGCAAACGGACGAATCGCCGTGCTCTCGCCGGCTCGCTGTGTAGCGCTGGTTTCCGTCATAGTATTCTCCTCTTAAAAACAAATTGGACGGTTGGTTCGCGTGGTCAGTTTTTGGGGGAATCACTATTATTACGCTTCGGCGACCGGTCC
>DASUOZ010000111.1:0-7425 GCA_036276375.1 Pyrinomonadaceae bacterium
GTGCAAGTGCTTTGCCACAGTTGGCGAGGAACTAATCGACCGCAAATACCGTTAGTTTTGAGCAAAGAATGTGACAGCGCACGGCCAAATGACGGTATATCGTCAGTTGGTGGAGCACTGTGGTTGCCCGACTCTGTCCGGTCAAGTATTCTTTGGCGAACATAGCAAGGAAGTAAGACGTGAACACATCTCCCGGTCAGGTCGCGGTCGCCGATCATGATGATGTCGCAGCCGGCGACGAGCAAACGAAAAAGTATCTAACCCTCCTCGAACTTTCGAAAGCCATCGCGTCACATCGAGATCTGTCAGGTCTGTTTCATGACCTTGCCTGCCGGCTGAAAAGTCTGGTGGATTTCTCGCATCTCGGTGTGCTGCTCTACGATCCGAAGCGCAACGTGATGCGTTTTCACCAACTGGAAACGTGTCAGCCGACCGAGTGGCAAGCGGCGTCGGAAGTGCCGATGGAAGGGTCGATTGCGGGTTGGGTTTTCGAGCACCAGGAAGCCGTCGTCATTCGCGATCTCGAAAAGGAAGATCGTTTCCCGTACGCGAAGATTTTGCTGAAACAGCCCGTGAAGTCGATTTGTAGTGTGCCGCTGACTACGGCCCACCAGCGTCTCGGTTGTATAAATTTCTGGACTGATAAAACCGGCGCTTACGATCAACTCGACATCGAATTCGTGAAGCTCGTGGCGGCGCAAATCGCGGTGGCCGTCGAAGCGCAGTGTTACCAGCACAAACTCGCGCGCGAGCGGGACCGTTCGCAACTCCTGCTGGAAATCAACAATACGCTGGTTTCCAATCTCAATTTGAATGAGCTGCTCGCGGCCATCTCGAAATGCCTGAGACGCGTGATGCCGCACGACGGCGCGGGCCTCGCGCTTTACGACTCCGCGATCAATAAACTCCGCGTGACTGCGCTGGATTTTCCGACTGACGAGAACGTTTTTATCGCTGACGAAATCATCGAAATCGACGGCACTCCCGGAGGCCGCGCCTTTACAACGCGACAACCCGTAGTAATCCATAGCGACGAGAGACCCGTCGCTCTTGCAAAGCGCGCCGGCTTCAAGTCCGGTTGTGTGGTGCCTTTGATCTCGCACGATCGCGTGCTCGGCACTCTGGGCGTCGGCAGTTTCCAGGAAAACGCGTTCACTGAAGACGACGCCGAATTGCTCGACCAGGTCGGCAAACAGGTCGCGATTGCGGTTGAAAACGCACTCGCGTTCCGCCAGATCGACGAGCTGAAAAACCAACTCAAAGAAGAAAAACTCTACCTCGAAGAAGAGATTCGCACCGAGTACAACTTCGAAGAGATCATCGGCAACAGCCCGGCTCTCAAAGCCGTTTTGCAGGACGTGGAAACTGTCGCCGCAACCGATTCGACGGTGCTGATCTACGGTGAAACCGGCACGGGCAAGGAACTGATCGCCCACGCCATTCACAACCTGAGCCCGCGGCGCGAGCGTACGCTCGTCAAAGTAAACTGCGCGGCGATTCCCACCGGACTGCTCGAAAGCGAATTCTTCGGACATGAGCGCGGCGCGTTCACGGGCGCAATCGACCGCCGCATCGGCCGTTTCGAGCTCGCCGACAAGGGCACGATCTTCCTCGACGAAGTGGAAGACATTCCGCTCGAGTTGCAGTCGAAGTTGCTGCGTGTGCTTCAGGAGCAGGAATTCGAACGTCTCGGCAGCTCGCGCACGCAGCGCGTGGACGTGCGCATCATTGCCGCGACAAACTCGGATCTCGCGGAGCTTGTCGCGGAAAAGAGGTTTCGCAGTGACCTCTATTACCGTCTGAACGTTTTTCCCATCACTGTTCCGCCGTTACGCGAGCGTACGGAAGACATCCCGCTACTGGTCCACTTCTTCGCGAATCGGTTTTCGCAACGGATGAAGAAGCACCTCGAGAGCGTGCCGAAGGAAACGATGGCAGTGCTGACCAGTTACAACTGGCCCGGCAACATCCGCGAGCTACAGAATCTTGTTGAACGCGGCGTTATTCTGTCGCGTGGCTCAACGCTCGACATTCCCTTGACGGAATTGCGACGTCAAAGTCGTTCAACAACTCAAACCAACAATTCGACGACGCTGGAAGCCGTCGAACGCGAACACATTCTGCGTGTGCTCAGTGAAACGCGTTGGGTCATCGGCGGGCCAAGCGGGGCCGCGGCGCGTCTCGGCATGAATCGCACGACACTCAACCACCGCATGAGGAAACTCGGCATCAGCCGTCCTCAACCGCAGCAATCGTGACAATCACTCGTCATCTGGCGACATGTTGTCACCCGCCTCGAGTTTTAGTCTGAACAGACAACGTTCTTGATTTTCGTGGGACCTCGTTCTGAGTTCAGCCTTTAGGCTGCTCTTTTCGCCGTTACAAGCCAAAGAAAACAAGCTAAAGCTTGAACTCAAAACAGAAAGCTTCAACTTAAAACTGACTCAACTCTCGTTTGGCAAGCTTGTTGCTATAAGACCGCGCAACGAACGAGGGCGGCAACGAACAGGGGGCGACAACGAGCACGGGCGGTGATCGAATAAGGCGGGCAGGCAATACGTAGTGGGAGAGAGCACAGGCCGAGCTGGGGGGCGGTGCCTGTGTTCTAAAAGTGGGTGAACTTGGAACTGGCAGGGTTCGGGCGCAAGTTCACCCACTTCACAAAACGAGATCTTGTCGCTGGTCCAGTTCTACAAAGCTTTGGGCGGCGGCTGGTAATAGTGATAGGCTTTGGCTCCCATGAGGAGCCTTATCTGGCTAATCCTTTTTGCTCTTACCGTTCCGGCTCAGGAGCCTCAGGACGTCGTGCGCATCTCGACGAACGTCGTCCAGATCGACGTGGTCGTCACGAAAGACGGCAAGCAGGTCAAGGATTTAAAAGCCGAAGACTTCGAGATTCGAGAGGACGGCCGCCTTCAGCCCATCACAAATTTCGCTTTTATTTCCGTCAACTCCTCCTCCACGAAACCTGCTCCCGGAACGCCGTCGAATCCAACAATAACTACAACTCCGCCGCAACCCCACGACGTGAAACGCACGCTGGCGATCGTCGTCGACGATCTGGTCATGTCGTTCGAAAGCATGGCGAACCTGCGACAGTACTTGCGCAAGTTCGTCAGCGAAAGCCTGCATGCGCAAGATCTCGTCGCCATCGTTCGCACCGGTGGCGAAGTCGGCGCGCTGCAACAGTTCACAGCCGACCCGCGCGTGCTGACGAGTGCGATTGCCGATCTAAAGTGGAACCCTTGCAGCCGGGTCGGCGCCAGTGTCTTGGTTGCTGCCGGGCGAACGATCGGCGGGCACGCGGCCACGCATTTCGGCTTCGGGCGGCGTCTGCGTGACTAAAGATCTTTCGGGAGACAAGGTGGAAGATCGAGTGGCGAAGCGAACCACTATGCAAGTGACGCAGTTTGAGGTTAAGTAATCCGCGCGCCGTTGCGTCGATCGATTATGACCATCGCGGTTCGTCCGGCGGAAACGTCAACACTGAAACGAGCTTTGGTTTGCAGATCCGTCACCTGCATCTTCGTATCGCGGTTCGACTCGGAAACAAACGTGTAGAGCACCACGTCGCGGAAGACTGACGGCAGCACCAGGACCGCAGGCGTTTGCGGCGTTGCGGAAAAGATCGGCGCGACACCCGCCTGCGTCATCGCATGGCGATAAAACGCCACCAACGCCTCCATCGAATCACCAAGCTCGAGCGGCAACGCGCTCCTGATCAATCGCCCTGCGCCATACGTTTTGACGACAACCGCGCTCTCACGCTTCACCGTTTCCCCCGGTCGTCCTTTCGCATCCCCGATCCTGCCTTTTTCAATCCGTTGAATTTTCTCCCCCTCATACCTAACCAAAAAGTCTCTCGCGCCAACAGCGAAACTCTCCGTCTGCGATACCGGCACCGACCCTTCATCTGTATTGAGCGCGCCCGAGATCGCGACCGTCGCGCCCTGCTTCATTCTCTCAACCAACGCGGCCCAACATTCAGGCGTGAGCGTGCGCGGCGCCGGCACGATGAGCAACTTCGCCGGATACGAGTGATCCGCCAGCGTGTACTCGCTGATCGCCTGCATCGGTACGCCGCAGTGGTAATACATCGCCCGCACACATCGCCGCGTCGCTTCTTGAGCAAAACTGCGCGGTGAAAACATGTGCGAGTGAGGAATCACCATGACAACCGGCTCCGGCTGCCGTTCGCGCAATCGCTGCCCGTGTTGGACCATAAACTTCGCGATCGCCAAGAACGGTTCGAGCTCCGGCTTGGCTGTTCCATCCACCCGATGAAAACCAATCCCGACCTCGTTGGTCGAATTCATGTAGGGATTCGTGTTCCAGATCCACTCGATGAACCCGGCGCCGTCGGCCGCAAACGAGAGCGCCATTTTGCGTTCGAGCAGGTTGCCGGCGTCCTGTTCGCTACGCCACGGCATGTCGCCCTCGGCACGCTCGTAAAACATGACGCCCGTTTCTTCCATCAGGCTCGCTTTCGACGCGACTTTCGCCAGCACGCTGTCCCAAACGAGATCGTCGTTGGCCCACCAGTTGTGCAGCGACGTGAAATCAACGTGCGGCGCGAAGAACTGTATGTTTGGACTGTCGCCGAGTCCCGCTTCGTCCTGGCCCACCGTGATCAGTTGCTTCGCATTGCCGTTGCTACGCACGGCCGGAATCATCTCCTTCGTCCAGCGAATGAACATGTCCTGCGCGAAGAGCCGGTAGTCGAGTGTTTTGAGTGGTTGCCGGTCATCGATGAGGTGAACGCTTTCGAAATCCTGGAGCTTGGGAAGTTCCATCACGTCGTCGCGGGTCGTGCGCCACAGGCTTTGCAGTTGGCTCACGCGCTCTTCATCGCTCGCAGCGGGATAACGATCGCGGATCCATTGTTTCCAGGCAGCGGTTTCGTATTCATCGTAATTAGGACGGCAATTCCACAAGTATTTCGGCGAACAGAATGAAGGCTCGTTGATGAAGTCCCACAACACATCGTCAACGTTGCGACAACGTTCGGTAAACGCCGAGATGAATTGCTGCTGCGCTTTCACAGCGCGCGGATCGAGATAGGCATTCAGCCCGCCCCACGTCTCGGGCAGAAAAGCAAAGAACGTGAAGATCACCGGAATGTCGTACTTATGCGCGGTCAGCAGAAACGCATCAAACGCGCGCAGCACGCCTTCATCCACTTTGCCGGACTCGGGCATGTACTTCTTCCAGCCGGTCCAGATGCCGGTGCGGATCATGTTCACGCCGGCCTCTTTCATCGCACGAAAATCGCGGTCCCACACGAACGGATTCGGCTCGAAGAGAAAGCGCCGGTGCACATCAGACGCCATGTAAGTCACACCCGTAACGGGAAACACCTTGCCGTCGCGGTAGAAGAAGTGGTTGTCCACCGTCAACGCGTTCCCGCGTTTCATCAACTCTTCGTCATAAACCCAGAATCCACTCTCGTGGGTAAGCTCACCGGCACGAGCGTGTATCTCGTAGAATCCCGGTTTTACGATCTGCTTTAAATCCCTGACGACCTGGCCTGAGGGATCTCGTACCTCAATCTCAGGGTCACCTTTCACACCCTGAACGGATGTCGAAGGGACTTCGCCCGGCCGATAACACGCAAACTGACTCCGCACACGAAAACGAACTGCACCCTCTCGAGCTCTTTCCGCCAAAACTCTCACCGCATTCGCGGTGAGAGTTCCCTCGAAGTTCGCAAACACCCAACGTCCACCGGCAAACTCCGCCTGGTGACGATCAATCTGAACGATCGGCGCCGCGATCGCACGTCCGTCGCGATTCAGACCAAACAGAAGCGACTCAACTACGCCTTCGTGTGGCCCATCGCTGCCCGCTTCGTCGGGTTCATTGCTCGTCGAGCTCAGACGCACATAGAGTTCGTAGATTTCCGTGGCGTTGACAGAACGCGTCAACTCTTCGTGAGGACTCTGATACTTCGCCACGTTTCGAGCTTCGACGGGAAAGTAATGCGTGATGCCGAGTCGTTTGTGATACGTCGCTTGATAAGGCTCGGGCTCCCAGCCCGAAGCCGTGCGCACGACCGGCCGCGAAAGCGGTACACCGCCCAGGTTTAGCCAGTTGCCGCCCGCGCGAAGGTATTCAAGGATTGCTTTCCAGGCACGTTTGGGGAAGGCAGATCCGTACGGATTAATGAAGAGATCAAATTCACGCGGATTGAGTCGTGCGATTAGATCCGCTTGGGAGAGATAGGTGACCGGCAGCCCACCAAACGAAAAATCCCCGGCTTGTATCCGGGGAAATCCCTGCTCCTGAAAAACTGCAATCGAGCTATTCGCCTGGCCAGTGACGATCTGCGGCAACGCGCCGACGACCGCCGCGCCGCCCAAAGTTTGCAGAAAAGTTCGTCGTGGAAGTTTTTTAGCCACGGATAGACGCGCGCCATATTACACTAAGCGGCGGCTCGATATGGCGATTGCGACCACCAGAAAACGTTTAATCGAATACCTCGGACTCTCGCTGCTGCTGGGAATGGTGGCGGCGATTGCCACGCTCATCTTTTTCGGCTGGCTCACGGACGAAGTGCTCGAAGGCGATGCGCGCCGCTTCGACGACGCCACCCGCGCGGCCGTTCACACGCTGGCGTCGCCGGCAATGACGTCGGTGATGCACTTTCTCTCGTTTCTGGGATCGACAATTTTCCTGACCATCGCCACGGTTGTCGTCATCGTTGTTTTCGCACTGCGCAAGTGGGGCCGCGAGGCACGACTCTTCGCGCTCACGATGATCGGCGCGTCGTTGTTGAATATCACGCTGAAACTAGCGTTCAAACGCGCGCGGCCCGAGCCCTTTTTCGATCTTACCGCGCCCTCGACCTACAGTTTCCCGAGCGGACACTCGCTGGCGAGTTGCTGCTTCTTTGCCGGACTCGCGGCGATTCTGTCCGGCCGAGTAAAAAGTAAGCGGGCTCGAACCATCATCTGGACCGCGGCTTCAATAATGTTTCTTTTGATCGGCCTTTCGCGGATTTATCTCGGCGTACACTACACCACGGACGTCATCGCGGGATTCAGTGCGGCGTTGATTTGGATTGTGGTCGTGAGGTTTGTCGAATTGGAGTTAGCCAGAAGACGGCGGCGAAAGGCCGAATCAAAGCTTCAGCCGCAGCTCGACTGAGAGTCCGCCCTCTTTGGCGTTTTCCGCTTTGACTGTTCCCCCGTGCATGCGCACCGCGCGCTCCGTGATCGCGAGACCCAAACCCGTGCCGCCGCCACTCTGGCGATCGCGCGCGTCTTCAGCGCGATAGAACGGCCGAAAGATCTTCTCGAGCGCATCCTCCGGAACACCTTTACCGCGATCGCGAACACTGATCACCGCGAAGTTTCCGCCGCCGCCATTCTGCCGTTGCAACGCAACCTCGACCGCCGTTCCTGCCGGCGTGAAGCGAACGGCATT
>DASUOZ010000112.1:0-9155 GCA_036276375.1 Pyrinomonadaceae bacterium
GAACGTCTTGATGGGCGACATGAGTGTCGTTGGGCCACGTCCACCGATTCCGTACGAAGTCGAGGCTTACGAGCTCTGGCATCGCAAGCGGCTCGACATGAAACCGGGTCTGACCGGACTGTGGCAAGTCTCAGGCAGGAACCGCCTGCCGTTTGAGGAAATGGTGCGGCTCGACCTTTTCTACATCGAGAACTGGTCGCTATTGCTCGACCTCAAGATCATTTTGCGTACCGGTTTTGTGATGATTGGCCGCGAAGGCTATTAATTCAATTATTGACTGAGGCCCGCCAGCGCAACCTCCAGCAACAAAATCTTTTTGATTCCTTTGTAGAGCGGTTCGATCTCGCAGTTTTCCGTCAACGCGTGGGAGTCCGCACACGGTCCGGCGCCGGTCGAAATCGAACTGATGCCTTGCAACAGCGCGGCGCTGGAGTTGTTTGAGCCAGCGTTACCAATCGGCGGATTGAAGCCCATCGCGCGGTGCACTGCTTCTGCAATCTTCACCAGTCGCGACTCGCGGTTACCCGGCAACACCGCCGCCGGTGACGACGAGATGATGTCCGTTTTCACTGTCATGCCCTCGCGCTTTGCTTCTTCATCGAGGATCGCGGCTATCTGTTTCTCGAGATCGGCGATCACTTCATTGCTGGTCGAGCGCAAGTCGACTGTAAACCACGCGTCGGCAGCTTTTGCATTCACGACTTCCGAGCCACCAAGCATTCCGATATTCAAGTTTGACGACGGATTCGCCGGTACTTTCAACTCGTAGATGCGCGAGATGGCCCGCGCCAACGGCAGCGACGCGGAATATGGCGGCGTGCGCGAACGTGTGTGTCCGCCTGGGCCAACAAAATGGTGGCGATACCAGTTGATGCCGATGCCCGCGTACGTGAATCCTTCGTAACCGCCGTCAAGTGCGACGTAATAATCGACCTTGCCTTTGTTATCTTTGGTGTACTGCTTGGCGCCGGTCATGCCGGCCTCTTCGTCGGTGGTGAACAGAAAAACGAGGTCGCCTTTGGTTTTGATCTTAGCGGCGTCGAGCGCGCGAATGGTGGCGAGCAGGGCTTCAATGTTTCGCGTGTCGTCGCCCACGCCGGGAGCATAGACGCGGCCGTCGCGGACCGTGGCCTTGATCTTCAGGCCGGGTTGAAAGACGGTGTCCATGTGCGCGTCGAACACCGTGACTGGTTTTCCGGCAGTTCCTTTGCGCGTGGCGATCAGGTTTCCAGCGGTGTCGTAACGAATCTCGAGTTTGTGTTTGCGCAGCAGACTTTCGAGGAACTTCGCGCGCTCCTGTTCGTGTTTGGAAGGCGCGTTGATCTCGGTGATGGCGATCCACTCACGCAGGATGGCGTCGCGGTCCTTGTCTATGTGTTCGAAAGCCGCTTTCACGCGCGGGTCTTCCTGAATCGCTTTGACTTCATCGGCCGGTGCGGCAGACTGGGACCATCCCGGACTTACGACGGCACAAAACACGAGGGCACAAAACAAGACCGCAACAGTGATTCGACGCATGCAATTAACCTGAATGGAATATAGTAGAGCGCGAACATTCTAATGCAGGCGACGCAGAATTCGAATCACGGACTATCCGCCTGGTGCGAACGCGCCACTATCGGCTGCATCTTCCTTATCGCCGTCGCCGCGCCGCATTCGATCGCCGCCACGCAAACCGGCTGGCTCCTCGGAGTGGTCTTCTGGTTCCTGCGGTTTTGGTTCTATCCGCGTCCCGCCCTCCTCCGCACGCCAGTCGATTACGTGTTGCTCGGGTTTTTTGTGCTGAGCGGACTGTCGGGAGTGTTTTCCTACAGTCCCATCATATCGATCGGAAAGATGCGCGCGGCGAGTCTGTTCACGATCGTCTACCTCGTGTGTCAGAACGTACGGTCGTTGCGATTGGCGCACCTGCTAGCGCTGACGTTGATTGGCTCGTCCATGCTGAACGTCTTGTGGACGGCCGGACAGTTGATTGTTGGCCGAGGTGTAAAGGTCGAGACTGTCAAGGCGGAGAGCCCGTTAGCGAAGGCAGTGTTTCACACGAGGAGTGTGAAACAGCCGACGCCGATCGTTGATGGCGATATCGTTTGGGAGGTGGATGGAAAGCCGATTGGAAATCCGGATGAGCTGGCAGCGGCGCTAGCGCGCGGTGCTGGATCAGATGGAGGCTCCGGGTCGGCACGAGTCAGGATTTATCGCGTCGAGTGGACTCCCGAGCTGGAAGTGCCGCGAGGACAGTTGTTGTCGGGAAGCAGTGCGTTGGACCAGTTGGGAATCAGCGGTTGGACGCGTGGGCGTGATTGGCGAGCGACCGGATTTTACGGCCACTGGGTGACGTACGCGGAAGTGTTGCAACTGATCGCGTCGCTGGCTTTGGGATTGTTCCTCGCGATGGCGCGGAAGAAGAGTTTGTCGGGATTGTTGTTGTTTGCGGCTGTCGTTGGGCTTGTGTTTGCGCTCGGCATGACTGTCACGCGCGCTTCGTGGATCGGCTTCGCGGTTTCGGTGGCGTTGATGCTCGTGATGAGCGTGTCGCGACGCACCGTGCTGATCGCCGGTGCGTGCGCGATTCCGCTGATTCTCGGCGGGTTGATTCTTTTACAGCAGAAACGCAACGTCAGTTTGATCGACGCGCAGGACCAATCGACGAGCTGGCGCGAGATGGTTTGGCGTGAAGGATTTGAACTGCTCGTCAGCAGCCCGCGACATCTGCTGGTCGGCGTAGGCATGGATTCGATCAAGGGACACTGGCAGGAGTGGGGCTTGTTTGATCACGGGCGTCAGCCCATCGGTCACATGCATTCGAACGTGCTGCAAATCGCGCTCGAACGCGGCGTTCCGGCGCTGATCGTCTGGTTGTTGTTGCTGGGTGTTTATGCGCGAATGCTGTTCCGCATAATTCGCGCGTCCGTTGACTTGCCTGAAGCGCGTGGCCTAGCCCTCGGTGCGTTCGGTGGTCTCGCGGGTTTTCTCGTCAGCGGCCTGGTCCATTACAACTGGGGCGACTCGGAAGTTGTGACAGTCGTCTACTTCATCATGGGATTAGTTCTGGTGGTGGAGAGAAGCTTGCGCCGGTGAGGTTCAGGCTTCCTGGTCCACCGGGTGCTGGTACCGTTCGATCTCGTCGCCGTCGTACGCGCCTTTGTGCAAACAGAGCGAGCATTCCACGACGTACGTTGCCCGAATTCTTGCTTCGCCTCGCGAAAGATCTGCAAACAGAATCTGCTTCGCTTCACACTGTTTGCAGGTGAAACGAAGATACCACTGTCCGGGGGTAAGACTGCGCATCCTATCTGACCTCAACTCGGAAAACTTTAGGCGATGAGGAATGGGGCGAATTGGTGACCTCTTTATAAGCGACAACCCGGCAGGCGTCAAGATAAAGAAATCAGCGTCGTTTTTGGCGTGTATTTCCTACGGAAACAATGCGTTCGATGAGCTTGGGATCGTCCGGCAGCAGGCCCGATTTGGGCAGCCGCGGGGTCAGGGTGATCCAGTTGCGGTCCATCGCAAAGACCTTGCGAAACAGCGGCAGCGACTCGTCCACGCGGCCCATGTTTACGAGCGCAACTGCATGCCAGTAGATCATCTCGGCGTTGTCGGGCACGAGGCGTTCGGCTGCTGAATACTCGCGTAGTGCGCCTTCGTTGTCCTTCTTCTCAACAGCGAGGTCGCCCGCGTTCATGTGATTGTACGCGCGTTGCAAACGCACGAGCCGGCGAAGCTCCTGCAATGGCTCCGGACTGTCGTCAACACGCAGATCAAACGTCCGATCTTTCCAGGCCTGGCCGGTTGGTTTTCCAGTCACAACGATCAGCGCTGCGGATTGGCGTCCGCGAATGTCGCCGCCGGCCGCTTGAGCAGCGTCGAGTGCAGCGAGCATGCGATCGGCGAGATCGCCGCGCGTGTTTTCGAAAGCACGTGCCATCGCCGGCCACACTTTGTCGTTGAGCATCAGGTTCGCTTGCACGGAAAAGTTCTTGCCGACGATGTGTCCCGCGGCTTGAATGTCGTTCTTACCGGTCCACGCGTCGACGCGTCCTTGTGCATCGATCATCGCGACTTGTCGCACTTCGCGTCCTTCGTCTTTGGCGAGCAGTTCTTTCAACGTCTCAGGTGCGCTTTTGCCGGAGCGCATGAGGTCGAGTCCGTTTTTGCCGTAACTCGGATCGACAAACGATTGTGTCGCGATCGCGCCGACGCCTGCTTCAGCCCACGCCACTATCGGTCCGACGGAGAACCAGTGAGATTGAACGGCGACGCCGAGCTCGCCGGTTGCCGGATCGCGGGCGACGATTGAGTACGTGTGGACTGGGCGTGTTGGCCATGGTGCTGCGGTGCTTTGCGAGGCGTGTTGCGCATGGCCGGAGGGGGAAAGAATTATCAAACCCAAAAAAAGAGCCGAAAGAAGAACGCCAACGAAGATGCGCATAGTGGTGGCCTCTACGAAACGAATAAATGCTACGACACAAACGGATAGAGCGGCGTGTTACGAAAGATCCAGAAACCCACGATCACAAAGAAGATTGCATAAATGTAAGGAGCCGGAAGCGCGTTCCGGGGTGGCATGGCGCCACGCATCGCGACCGCGCTGTAACGCAGAAACGCATAGAGCAAAAAAGGCAACGCCAGGAGCAGTAGCGGATTCAGCACGAACGCCGCCAGGAAGTGTCCGTGCATTAATTCGTGAAGCGCCCGCGTCGTCCCGCAGCCCGGACAAGTCAGCCCGGTAAAGAAACGAAACGGACACAACGGAAACAAACCCGATCGCCCGGGCTCGTACAGAAACACATAAACGGCACCGGCGATCAGCAGTAACCAAATTCCGATCACTGTCGATCGCCGGTACATGAACTCAGTCGCCATGACCCAATTAAGCTACAAGAGAGCTATCGAAATAAAGTGAGGCAGCGCCAGTTTTAGGAGCGTTCTAGAACCAGCCCTTCTTGCTCTGGATGTATGTCCTCACAAATTCCTCGTCCGACTTGGTGAGGTACATGATGCCTTCGACAATACCGATGACACTCGGAATCACCGCCAAAATGCCGCAGCTCAGAATGCTTACCAACAGCATGATGACTCCCTCGGTTGTGTAACCGAGAATGAATTTGTGTACGCCCAAACTGCCGAGCAGGATCGCGAGTATTCCGGCGACCATTTTCTTATCGGCGCCCATCGCCTTCCAATCAGTCATAGCGCCGGGATTGACAGACTGCATCGGTTGATACCCGCTGTTGATCTGGCTTAGGGGTGCCTGGCAGTTGCTGCAGTACTGCGCTGTGTCATCGTTGACTGCGCCGCATTTCGTGCAATATCTGCTCATCTCTCTTGGGTCTCCACTATGAGTTGGCAAATATGCTGAGGCCGCCGATCACGAGCCACAAAATGAGGTAACCACCCCATCCGACGATTGCCAGGCCGAGAAATATGTAACTGAAAAGCTTCGCCTTCTTCGAGGCGTCCATCGCACCCGCGATGTCACCCGCAGCCACCTTTCCGTTTACCTGTGCTGCGAAAATCACGCCGATGATGCCGAGGGGAAAACAGCAGACCGCCGAGATGATGGCAGGCACCAGATAGTTCGGAACCTTTTCGGTTGTGCCCGAGACGGGCGGGGGAGTCCAATCTTGAGACATTCGTTTCTCCTGAAGACAGTCTTAAGTATTCCGTTATGGATAGAGATCGCGACCTGGATTACGCGGCGTAACCACTCGGTCCTCCAGTAGTTGGTGGAGGCGGTGGCATTCCGTCTGCTTTGCGCTTTTCGAAAATGGGGATCGACAAGACTCCGCCAAGCGTCGCCAGCACGAGCAGGCAGAGCGCAGCCACGAGACCGCCAAACACGAGCAGCAGCGTGCCCGAAAACGGCAACTCGACGCCGGAGCGCGCCAATTGCGCTTCCATCTCACCGGCTCCAAACGCGAACGCGATAGGAAGACCAATGACAAGATAAATCAAAGCCCCGACCACGCCGGCGAGAGCGCCGACGATTGCGCCGTCTCCGGTCGGCACCGGCGCCGGCGAATCCTTTATATAAAGAAAGCCGGCGAGAGCGCCACCACCAATCGCCCAGATACAGCAACAGTAATTAATGAATGGAATGGCCGACAGCAGTCCAACAACCAGACCGCCGAGCAGTGCAGGCTTAAGTTTATTATTCATTGCACTTCTACTAACAAAGCAGGCATGGATTGTCAATAAAATTGCCGATTTTTGTCGGCAATTCCTACTTGGAAATCTCGATGCGATCGCCCGGTTGAAGTTTGGGATCTTCGACCGTGCCGGCCTTGATGTCCTTGAGCCGATAGCGAACTGTTATGAGCCGCCCGTCGGCGCCCGCACGCGAAACTTCGACGCGGTTTTCCTTCACCGGAACACCGCCAGCCGCGAGAATCGCCTGCAGCAGAGTGATGCCCGGTTGAAACACTTTCTGTCCGGGAAAATTGATCCGTCCGCCGATGTAGTAAAACTCGTCCGGTTTGTTTGAAACCGTAATCACGTCACCCGACTGAACTACCACATTCATCGTTTGCGGATCGCTCAACTCCAGCGGCTGTCCGGCGGAGCCGGCGCGCATGAGCATGACGCGTCCGGCATCGTTTCGCAGTTGCGACTCAGCCAGTACGACGTAGAGCGGAACTGCCTCGCGGCGCAGATAGCGCGTTCCCGGATTCACGACCAGACCGTTGACCATCACCGAATGACTCGAATACTGCCGCACGCCAACCGAAACCTGCGCGTTCTCTTCAATCGCGCGTCGCTTGAGCTCGGCGGCAATTAGCGCCTGAATCTCCAGCGTAGTCATACCGGCAACCAGGATGGCGCCGCCCGCGACCGGAAAGTCGATCGCGCCGCTGGGCATGACGGTAAACAGGGTCGATTTATTGTTTGGCGAATTTATCAGTCGAATGTCCAGAACGTCGCCCAAACCGACGCGGTAGATCTCAGTTAAGACAGGCTCCGCGGGTTTCGCGCCGGCCGGGTCGCTGAGCGCGGGTCGGACAGGCATGGCGCCTGCGGTCTCCTGCGCAGCAGCAGAGACAAGGGACGAAAGAACGACGAAAGCAAAAAACGTTAGGGAGAGTACTTTTTTCATAAGCCGGGGCAGTAGCTTGAAGTTGTCTTTACTCGGGAAGTTGTTGGCGTAGCATTATATACCCATTAGAGTTTCAATCCCACGGGTTTTCCGTATCGCGGCTTGGTTCTGTTATATTCGCCGTTTCGTTAAGCCGCGAAACTGCGCCCCATGTACGAGTTTGCCGTTACACCTGCCGTCACTAACATCCGTCGCCGCGGCGTCGAGATCTGCGAAGTCGCGCCCGAAGGTCTCGGCGCCGAAATGGAGCTCGAAGCCGGCGACAGAATTATTAAGGTCAACGGGCGCGTCGTACGCGACTATCTCGACTTTCGTTTTCACACCGCCGGCGAAACTGAGCTGACGATCGAGGTCAAAAAAAAGAGCGGTGAAGACTGGGAACTCGAGTTGGAACGCGGCGAGGGAGAAGACTTCGGACTCTCGTTCGAGCAGATCGTCCCGCGGCAGTGTGCCAACGCCTGTATCTTTTGTTTCTGCAACGGCAATCCGGCCGACGCGCGGCCGTCGCTCTTTATTAAGGACGAAGACATTCGCCTGTCCTTTCTTTACGGCAACTACACCACGCTCACGTCGATCACGGAAGACGAGCTGCACCGCATCGTGGAGCAGCGATTGTCGCCACAGTACGTTTCGGTGCATGCAACGGATCTCGATGTTCGCGCTTACCTGTTGGGAATCGACAAGCAACGCGCCGACATCTCCGGGAAACTCGCTTGTCTGCTCGATGCGGGTATCGAAGTCCACGCGCAAGTCGTGTTGTGTCCCGGCATCAACGACGGTGAGGTGTTGCGCAAGACGATCTTCGATCTCGCGGCTGAGTATCCGCGGATTACGAGCGTGGCGATCGTGCCGCTTGGCCTGACTCGCTACAACACCGATCAGCGACTCACGGCGGTCACGCCGGAGTTCTGTCGCGAAGTGATCGAGCAAGTGACTAAAATCCAGAAACAACTGAACGCTCAGCTCGGAGTAAACTTCGCCTTGCTCGGCGATGAAATCTATCTTCGCGCCGGACGTCCGATTCCGCCCACGTCTCACTACGGCGAGTATCCGCAGATCGAAGACGGAGTCGGCATGGTCCGAGCGTTCGTCAACGAGTTTGCGAAGGTGACGAAACGCATCGAACGCAGCGGCGGCGACAAGGTGAAAAACAAGAGCGGCACGATTCTGACGGGAACGTTGTTTGCGCCGGTGTTGCGTAAGATGGTGCAGAAGCTCAACGATCGTTTCGGTAGCCGCCTCGTTGTTGAGCCTGTCGAAAACGGTTACTTCGGCGGCGATGTTTCGGTAGCGGGTTTGCTGACCGGACGCGATCTGTTGGCGGCGCGCGAGCGAATCGAAGGTGAGTTTGTTTTGATACCGCGACAGATGCTGAAGAGTGACGACGACATCATGCTCGACGGAACGAGAATCGGCGACGTGGCGGACGAGCTAGGCTTGCCGGTTCACGCCATCAACCTGGACCAGTTCGCGAGCCTGCTGTTGCAGAAAAACTAACGCATGGCCGAACCCACCAAACGAGTTCTGGACGTTGGCTGTGGCCAGAACAAGTTTCCCGGCGCAATCGGTATCGACGCAAATCCCCGCAGTCATGCCGACGTCATTCACGATCTCGGCGTTTTCCCGTATCCGTTCAAGGACGATGAGTTTGAAGAGATCGTTTGTCGTCACGTGATCGAGCACGTTCCGGACGTGATCGGGTTTGTAACCGAGTTACACCGCATCACAAAGCCCGGCGGCAAACTCAAGATTCTCACGCCGCATTACTCAAATCCCGACTGGCCGACCGATCCGACGCATCGCAATCATTTCAACAGCTATTCGTTCACCTGCTTTGTGCCCTCGCAAACACCCTTTCCGTTCTACACCTCAACCGAACTGCGACCGCTCACGACGCGCGTCAGTCTCGCGAATCTTTGGCGAGCTCTGGGGCTGGAATTTGTGGTCAACCTCGATCAGCGTTGGCCCGCGTTTCGGTTCACGCGTAAGTTCTGGGAGTTCTACCTCTCGATGATCTTCCGCGGCAAAGAGCTCTATTTCGAGTTCGAAGTAGTTAAGA